>CAWVWD010000632.1:0-2782 GCA_963933585.1 uncultured Saprospiraceae bacterium | reverse complement strand
ATTTTTTAGGTGTTCTTCGATTTTAATAATTTCTTGAACGACCTTATAATCATTCACTTTGTAATCACCTTTTACAAAAACGGCGACTTCAAACGGACGGAAACCGACAAACTCTTTTTCAAAAAATAAGAAATCTTTTGTGATTTCTCCGCCTTTCGGCAAATTCCCTTCAATCCGATAATTTGTGGTAATCAATGAAATTCCGATTACACAAATAATAATCGTAGCCAAACCTCCAAATGCAATTTTGCGACTGTTATTTTTAGTGTATTTATTGAACCATTCCATCAGTTTTGTCCAAAACGATTCTCCTCTTCCGAGTTTGATGATTTGGTCAACATCGAATTTTGAGACGACTGCTGTTGTGAAAAATATAACCGTAACATAAGCGACAATTACACCCAAAGCAGCATTGATACCAAAGTCGCGAATTGGATAAATTCTTGAAGAAACTAAAGAGGCAAAACCAATCGCTGTCGTGATAGAAGTTAATAAAGTTGCCATCCCGATTTCCTTGATTGAAGTCCAAATAGCAGCTTCTTTTGCTTCTCCTTTTTTGAGTTCGTCAATGTATTTCGAGAGAATATGTATGACATCGGAAGTTCCCACGATAACCATTAAGACTGGATATAAAGCAGCCATTGCATTCAGTTCTCTACCCAAAGCGCCTAATGTTCCCATGAACAATAGTAAGCCTAAAACGACTGAACCCATGGAAATCACCGTTCCCCAAAATGTCCTGAATATTAAAAATAAAATGATGATTACCAACACATTAGAGATAGCAGCTGAAACGATAATTTCTCGTTTTTGCATATGTACCAATTCTCTTTGGAAATTCGGCCTACCGAGGTAATGAACGGCATCGAAGCCAAAACTATTGCTAATCAAACGAATACTATCCATCAGACCTTCTGCTTCGTCTTGAGACATTTTATCCATTGTCTTGACAAATAAAACGACTGACTTTGCGTCTTCCGAAATTAAACTCCCGGCAAAGCGCTCATCTTCCAAAAGTATTTCTTTATCTCTTTCGTATCGTTCGGGGTCATCAATATGAATAGCAGGAACTTGTACTACTGCGAAAGGTGTAATAATTGGATAGTTTATCGTTGTAACAGATTGAATATCTACTACAATTTTTAAAGGTTTAATGGCTCGACCTAAACTATCGAAATCTTCTAAGAATTCTTGCTCAAAAACGCCTTCTTTGTTCTCTACAGCGATTAAAAGAAAATTATCATCGGCTTCAAATTTTTCTTTAAAACGCTCGAAAAACTCTAAATCAGGATCTCCTTGAGGAAAAAAATCTTCAAAATTGAATGAAAATTTAAGCGAAAATATCTGGTAAACACTGAGTAACGCAAGTATGGTGAAAGCACCTATTATCCAATTTCTATAACGTGTAATCATATTTGTTTGAGTAGGCAAATTTTTTATTGGTAAATAAAAATAGTTTAGGACGAATCTATATATCGTTTTACTATAAAAAGTTGATTATTAATTATTTATAAATATATTTTTTTAATCTAACTTTAGAAAATAACAAATATATACTTTTGTAGTTATACGATTGATTCATTCAGGTTTATTCTTTCCTGATTTCAAAAACTATTTAACACTAATTTACTCATTTTGTTGTGGAATATTAGTTTTGTAAATGCTTAATATCAGGGTTTATCAGCGTTTATCAGCGACTGTAGAATTGAGTGTGGTGTGAATTAGTTAATCTTTAATGCGAATGAAAATGATAGGAGAATATTGAACCGCAGAATATTAAAGTCTGCGGTTCCGTGTGCATAAAATGATAAATTCGTTTTCAATTCCCATCAAACTTTCATCAAAATTTCATCAAACTTGTGCAAAATTCATATTAAACTTAAAAAAAGACTTGCAAACTCGATTTTTTAAGATTTTCAAGGCTATTAAAGTCCAATAATTTTATTAATCATATCTTGATTAATATCGCCACCGGCGAAATCATCAAATGCCTTTTCTGTAACTTCAATAATATGGTCAGCGATGAATTTTGAACCTTCTCTCGCGCCTTGCTCGGAAGATTTGATGCAACATTCCCATTCCATGACAGCCCAACCATCATAACCGTATTGTGATAATTTAGAAAAAATTGATTTAAAATCAATTTGTCCATCGCCTAAAGAACGGAAACGCCCTGGACGATTCACCCAATCTTGATAACCGCCATAAACGCCCGAACGACCATTTGGGTTGAACTCTGCATCTTTGACATGAAACATTTTGATGCGTTCATGATAAATATCAATATTCGCCAAATAATCCATTTGTTGCAATAAATAATGGCTCGGATCATACAACATATTGCAGCGAGGATGATGATCTACTTCTTCCAAAAATCGTTCAAAAGTTGCTCCATCGTGTAAATCTTCTCCCGGATGAATTTCATAACATAAATCTACACCAGCAGCATCAAAAGCATTCAAAATTGGTCGCCAACGATTCCCCAATTCCTTGAAAGCCGTTTCCACTAAACCTTGTGGACGTTGAGGCCAAGGATACATAGTTTGCCAAATTAATGCACCGGAAAATGTCGCATGAGCTTTCAATCCCAAATTCTCACTCGCTTTCGCTGCCCACAGTAATTGCTGAACGGCCCATTCTTGTCGAGCTTTCGGATTTCCTTTTACAGCATCTGGTGCAAAAGCATCAAACATTAAATCATAAGTTGGATTTACAGCGACTAATTGACCCTGTAAATGTGTAGATAATTCCGTGATTTCTACACCAATATCTGCCAATTTTC
>CAWVWD010000631.1:0-2818 GCA_963933585.1 uncultured Saprospiraceae bacterium | reverse complement strand
TCACGATGTACATTTATTTGAAGCCGCGAAAGAAATCGGTGGACAATTCAATATGGCGAAAGCAATTCCTGGAAAAGAGGAATATGGGCATACGATTCGCTATTATGGCAAGATGATTGAAAAACATGATGTTCAATTATTCTTAAATCGTCGAGTTACAGCGGAAGAATTGATTGAGGATAATTACGATGATATTATTTTGGCGACTGGTGTGACGCCTAGAAAAGTAGATTTTAAAGGTTCTGATCATCCAAAAGTTTTGGATTATGCAGATGTGTTATATAAGAAAAAAGCAGTTGGTAGAAGTGTTGCGATTATCGGAGCTGGCGGAATAGGTTTCGATGTAGCGGAATACTTATCGCATGATGAAGGTGGTGTGAGTCCGAGTTTGGATACCGAAGCCTACATGGAAGAATGGGGCGTTGATATGACTTACGAAAAAGGTGGTGCATTAGGAATTGCAAAGCCTGCACCTTCTCCTCGGGAGATATTTTTACTAAAACGTTCCGGTGGAAAACATGGTGCAAAATTAGGAAAAACGACTGGTTGGATTCATCGGGCAAGTTTGAAAATGAAAGGAGTGAAAAACTTGGCGAATGTCGTGTATGAAAAATTCGATGAGGAAGGTTTTCATATCGAAGTGAATGGCAGACCGGAGATTTTGAAAGTGGATAATGTCGTGGTTTGTGCGGGACAAGAACCATTACAAGATTTATACAATGCTTTAGTTGAGGCAAATCAATCCGTTCATTTGATTGGTGGAGCGGATAAATCTGAAAAATTGGATGCGAAAGTGGCAATTAAACAAGCAAGTGAATTAGCTGCGAAATTGTAACGGCGACTTTAGTCGCTGCTTATTTTAATGATAAAAGGGTCGGATGCTTTCGAAGCGTCCGACCCTTATTATTTCTACAATAATCTAAACCGCTCGCTTAAACACCATCACAATTTCCATCAATGAACCACCAATATTATTTTCAAGCGTAGAAGCTAATTCCCAACCTTGTTCCCCCAAACCTTTCAAAGTTTCATTCAAGGATTCATGGTTAAATTCATTCATCGAAAAACGATTTTTCTTTTTGGTTGGCACGCTCACAGTTTTATATTCGAATCTTGTCATTTTCGTTTGTTTTTAACGGTAACGGCTGCTTTAGCTGCCGAAAAATTACTAAATACTGCAGCGAAGGCTGCCGTTACTTAAAAATTACATAATAGTTTATAAAAATGATTTTGACAATAATCATCGGCTAAGTAAATGAAATCTTAGATTAAAATTTTCTTCATTCCAATTCCTTTTTTAATCGACTTCACCTAAATTGTGGAATAAATAAATAGGAATAATTTATTAAAAATAAAAATCATGAAACATTCCATTATAAACAGCCATTTTCAAGTTTCCATACAGCAAAAAGGTACAGAAATCTCGAGTATAAAATCTCAAAAAACAGGTAAAGAGTATATGTGGAATGCCAATCCAGATATTTGGGGAAGTCACGCACCCGTTTTATTTCCTGCAATCGGTTCATTCAAAAATGGTCAATGTACAATAGACGGCAAAACCTATAAAGTTCCAAAACATGGCTTTATACGAAACAACGAATCTATCGTTTTAAAAAGCCAAACCGATACCGAATTGAATTTTCAATTAGACTATTCGGAACAGACTTTAGAAATCTATCCATATAAATTTCGATTTGATATCATTTTTAGATTAGATAAAAACAAACTTATCGTATCGCATAAAGTCACGAATTTAGACGATAAAACCATCTATTTTCATTTAGGTGGACATCCGGGTTTTAAATGTCCAATCAACGAAGGCGAGAACTATTCCGATTATTATTTGGAATTCGAACACGAAGAAAACGCAGCGACAACCTTGCTTTCTGCAAACGGCTTAATTTCCGATGACACAAAACAGATTTTAAATAACACGAATATTCTACCATTTACACCAAATTTATTTGACAACGATGCTTTAATTTTCAAAGATTTAAAATCTCGAAAAGTGAGTCTAAAAAGCCACAAATCAAATCAAATTTTAACCGTCAAATTTCCAGATTTTAATTATTTAGGAATTTGGGCCAAACCAAACGCTCCGTTTGTTTGCATTGAACCTTGGTTAGGGATTGCGGATCACGAAAATACAGATGGTGATTTTTTGAAAAAGGATAAATTGATTAGTTTGGTGGAAAGTGAAGTTTTTGAGGCGGAATATATTGTGGAAATTGTAGAGTAAATTAATTAAAGGTATCGTATGAATCCGTGTCGGTTTTTAAAACCGATACGGATTTTTTGTAAAAAAAAACTAAGCCGAAGCATATTCTGAATATTCTCGATATTTCGGTGCGATAAAACCAATCACGATTTCTTGATTACTAATACCTCTTTTCATCAATTCAATTCCAATCTCAATATCTGTATAATTCACTAAAATCCAAACTTGTCCATCTTCCTTAATTTGAAAATGAAAAATAATTACAAAGTTGAATTTTGTCTTATCAAAAGATGTTTTGAATAATTGAATATGTCCTGTTTTCTCATCTGAAATCAAATGATATTCATATTCCGTATTACTTTTCAATCCATTCTTTATGAGATTGAACATACGCTAAAACGACTTGATATTTTTTTAGTTTTTCCATGATAAAATTGTATCGTTTTCCAAATCATAAATTAATAAGTGAATAGCGTTCATCTCGCATGAAAGTACAAACATAGGAATCGTTTGTAAGTCAATACTTGCCGTATTTAATCGAACAATATCTTGTAGGATTTCATTTGCTGTGAATATATGTGGCGTTTGCATCTATATCTT
>CAWVWD010000630.1:0-2821 GCA_963933585.1 uncultured Saprospiraceae bacterium | reverse complement strand
GAATATAAATCTCTCGTACATTTCGCAGGAAAATTCCTTCCGCAGGTTTCAAAAATTTTGCAGATTTTTTCATTTATTAAATGACTTATCATTGAATAAAAGAAATCTACAGAGTTTGCGAAAACTGCGGGCTAAAATCATCACGAAATCTACGAGAACATGAATTTTTACATAAAACTATAAATCAATATCGAAGCGATACCAACGAGGAAACAATATATTGAAAAATAAATCAATTTACTATTTTTCACGATTCGAATCATCCAAACACAAGCTACTAAACCTGTCAAAAATGCAGCTAAAAATCCAATGACTAAAGCCGACATATTTATACTTTCAGATGACATATCACCACTCAAAATATCTTTTGCCATTTTTCCTAAAATTAAAGGAACAACCATTAAAAATGAAAAACGAGCTGCTCTTTCTCTATCTATTCCCAACAAAACGGAAGTAGAAATCGTTGCACCTGAACGAGAAATACCAGGCAGAATTGCAATTGCTTGAGCGATACCAACAATCAGCGCATTCACAAAACTTACAGTTTTATCTGTTTTTTTCGCTCGATCTGCAAAGTACAACAAAATACCAGTTAGCAATAACATACAACCGACCAATATAATTCGGCCATTAAATAAACTTTCAATGACATCCTCAAAAAATAAACCTACAAAAACTGCCGGAATCATAGATAAAATAATTTTCAAGGAAAACTGAAATGCATCATTATTTTTAAATTGAAATAAACCTTTAAAAATCTCAACGATATCTTTCCAGAAAACAACGATTGTACTCAAAGCAGTTGCAGCGTGAAGCGTTACAGTCATTGTCATACTTTCACTTGCGACACTATCATCGTTCATTATCCATTTAGCTAACTCTAAGTGTCCGCTACTACTTACAGGTAAAAACTCCGTTAAACCTTGTACAATTCCTAAAATGATTGCTAATAATGTTTCGTTCATTTTTTGTTTTTCTACAAAACCTATGAGGTTTTAAAAATCTCGTAGGTTTGATAACGCAATAAGGGTTTCAATTCTATTGCTAAGAATTGAAACCCTTTTATATTAAAAAATTAAAACTAACTTTCTAAATTTGTCACTTTTAATTAAGTTATGACTTTTTAAAAATAGCAAAAATTTCAACTACTAAACCTGCTAAAATTACAATCGGTGCTAAGACTGTTCTACGAAAGCTGTAAATTTCGTCTGGATTCCAGCTATCTGCAGCCTGCGAGCCACCGGACATTAATAAAAAACCAATAATCACTAAACCCAAACCAGCTCCCATTAAAATATAATTTTGCTTACCAAAAATCATGTCTTCTGCTCTTGCAGTCGTTGAAACCGTTTTGCGAGTTCCACGAGATTCTGTCGGTCTTGTTTTACGTTGATTCGATTTTGTATTTTGTGAAGGTTGATCTTTCCTCTTCACTACTTTTACAACCTTAGGTTTATTAGATTTAGCCATTTTCGATTTAATTGTTTTATTTTCTGTGACGCAAATATAATGCTTTTAATAAGATTCAAAAATGAAATTTCATATATTGATTTTTTATACCCGAAAGTTTCACAAACGTTCATGTTTCTTATTTGATAATCTTCAAACTCAAATCCAAACTTTTAGAAGAGTGCGTCAATGCACCAGAAGAAATAAAATCAACTCCAGTTTCCGCAATCGGACGAACCGTTTTCAATGTAATTCCCCCCGAAGCCTCTACTTCAAAGCGTTTATTAATAATTTTCACTGCTCTTCTCATATCTTCTAATTCAAAATTATCCAACATAATTCGAGTCATTCCACCGATTTCCAAAGCCATATCCATTTCCTCGAAATTGCGAACTTCTACCGTAATTCCCAATTCCAAATCATTTTCCTTTTGATACGCATGTACTCGCTCCAATGCTTGACGCATTCCGCCAGCTGCATCCACATGATTGTCCTTAATCATAATCCAATCATACAAACCGTCCCGATAATTCGTACAACCACCGATACGAACTGCCCATTTTTCCAAAAATCGAATTAGAGGCGTTGTTTTACGAGTATCTAAAATCTGAATAGGCAGGTCTTTTACTTTTTCTGCAAACTGATTACTTAAAGTCGCAATACCGCTCATACGCTGCATTGTATTCAATACTAATCGTTCGGCTTTTAATAAATCTTGCGAGTTACATTCTACCTCGAAAGCAACATCACCGTATTTTATCGGCGAACCATCTTTAATAAGAACGTCAATAGTTGATGTCGCATCAACATAACGAAAAATATATTTTGCTAAATCAACACCTGCCAGAATTCCGTCATCTTTTACCAATAACTTTGCTCTATCTCGTTTATTTGATGGCACGCAAGCCAGTGAAGTGTGATCGCCATCGCGTACATCTTCGTACAAAGCTTCCTTGATAAATTTTTGAATCTGATTCTCTATCATGTTTTTATTTCTAGGGCAAGCGGCGTCGCCTTTGCCTTATTATTATTAATAACCTGGTTTTTATATTAATTCATAGGAAAGCGGAGAATGCCATTTACCCTACGTATTAAATTCTCCAGCGTACAATTTGTTCACACTAAAACGATTTTTACTAAAGCTCGTCCCGTTGAAAACCTTGACATGACGTAATATTTTTTGTTCCTCAACTGATAATTTTATATGTTCTTTACAATCGTTTGAGCAACACTTATTATGCTTGACAGCACAGCTTTCGCATTGAATAAACAATAAATGACAGGCGTCATTCGCACAATTGATATGTGTATTTGCAGGTTCTCCGCACTGATGACATTTACTGATTATATCCGACGTAATAGCCTCCGCCAT
>CAWVWD010000629.1:0-2823 GCA_963933585.1 uncultured Saprospiraceae bacterium | reverse complement strand
CTTGCTCCTCAAGCATACTAAAAAAAGTATTGAACCGTAAGTATTTAAAATACTTTCAGTACTAAAAATATAACTTTGAAAGCTGACCTGAAAAGGTCGGCTTTCGACGTTTGTACCCCAACCATTCTTCAATGTATTAATTATCAAATCAAAATAAGTCTACTGAAATGCTAAAATATTTAAAAATACTACTCCTATCTTTAATTAGCTGTGTATCAATAATTAGCTGTACACAAGAACAAGCGTTTCAACTTCAAGAAGGTGATTTATTATTTCAAGATAGCGATTGTGGTGAATTTTGTGATGCCATAGAAGCCGTAACAGAAGGTGTTGATAATTATGATTTCTCTCATGTTGGCTTATTAATGAAAGATAAAAATGGTGATTTGAAAGTCATGGAAGCAATCACAGTTGGTGTCGTTCTCACGCCTTTGGATAATTTCTTGAATCGAAGTTTTGATAAAGAAAATAATCCAAAAGTTGTCGTTGGACGTTTGAAGCCGGAATTCCAAACCTTTATTCCTATCGCTATTGAATTCATTCATTCTAAAATGGATGCGACTTATGATTTTGTTTTCAATATCGAAAATGATAGTTTTTACTGTTCCGAGCTTATTCACTTAGCTTTTCAAGATGCGAATAATAATCAACCGATTTTCGAAACGCCAAAGATGACATTCAAAGCTCCAAACACCGATAGTACTTTTGCGATTTGGCAAACATACTTTAATGACTTAAATCAACCGGTTCCAGAAGGAAAAATTGGTTTGAATCCCGGAAGTATGTCTCGTTCTCCTTATATTGAGGTCGTTCATAAATATGGTGAACCGACAATCAGTGATTAGTCTTTCGCACTTTTCATTTCAGAAATTCAATATTCAAATTTAACGACCAACTAACAGAATTCATATGGCACAAAATACACGACAAGGCGAATCTTTAAATGAAGTATCCTTAAAAGAGTATTTAAAATCAAATAATTTGATTTTAGATACGAATAGTGCACTGAATGTATCTCAGTTTTCGAATGGTTTCTCCAATCTTACTTATTTATTAGAAATTGAAAATAAAGAATATGTGTTGCGCCGTCCACCAGTTGGAGCGATCAAGCGAGGACATGATATGGGGCGAGAATTCAAAGTTTTATCAGGCTTAAATCGTGGCTTTTCAAAAGCTCCAAAAGCTTTTGCTTATACTGAAAATAACGAAATCATCGGTGCTTCTTTTTATATTATGGAGAAAGTCGATGGCATCATATTGTCATTTGAAGAAGCTAAAAAACGTCAAATTCCTGCTGCCGAATTTCCGGTTATTGCTAATAGCTGGTTAGATACTTTTGTGGAATTACACCAGTTAGATTATAAAAGTTTAGGTTTAGAAGATTTAGGCAAACCTGAAGGTTACGTCAATCGACAAGTAACGAACTGGAGTAAACAATACTTGAAAGCCGCAACGGAAGAGGTTCCTGTCGCTCATAAAGTAATGAATTGGCTCACTGATAATCAACCTATTCAATATGATTACAGCTTAATTCACAATGATTACAAATACGATAATATTGTATTTAAAGATGACAATTGGACGGAAGTCGTTTCTGTTTTAGATTGGGAAATGTGTACGTTAGGTGATCCTTTAATGGATTTAGGAACTTCGTTGGCTTATTGGTCAATGCGTTCAGATAATGAATTGATTTCCAAAAGTTTACCGTCTCCAACTATTTTTGGTGGCAATCCTTCTCGCAGTGAAATCGTAGAAATGTACGTTCAAAAAAGTGGCCGTTCTATTAATAATTTGACGTTTTACTACGCTTTCGGTTTATTTAAAATTGCCGTTATTGCTCAACAAATCTATTATCGATACGCCAAAGGTTTGACAACTGATAAACGTTTTGCAACCTTAAATCAAGCATCGCAATTAGTTTGTACGATGGCTTGGCAAGCTATTCAAAAGAATAGAATTGAAAAATTATTTTAGGATTTTTCTTCCACAGATTTTGCAGGTTTCTTTGATTCAGTTTAATCTTAAGATTGAGCTGAATCGTATTTCAAATAAAAAATCTGTAGAAACCTGCGATATCTCCTGGAAAAACTATTCTTCATAATTTTCTTCAATATGCAGTAATAACTCCTCCAAATCCCAAGCTTCCTCAATATAATGGTCACCAATTTCCGTTCTACGCAAACCCGTCAGATAGGCACCATTATTTAACGCTCGACCTAAATCGTAAGCCAGTGAACGAATATAAGTTCCTTTACTACAAGCAACTTCGAAATCCAAATAAGGCAATTCGATATTTGTGATTTTGAAATCATAAATCTCGACTGTTCGAGGTTTTACCTCAATCATTTCGCCTTTTCTCGCTCTTTTATAAAGTGGCTGACCATCGACTTTAATCGCAGAAAACATCGGTGGAACTTGCTCGATTTTTCCTAGGAACTTTTTACGAGCCTTTTCTATCTTTTCTGCAGTAATGCCATCTAAAGGAAAAGTCTCATCTTCCTCACATTCTGCATCATAAGAAGCCGTTGTCGCTCCTAATTTCATCGTTCCCGTATAGGTTTTAGGTAAACCCTGAAAACCTTCTAACTTCTTCGTGAATTTTCCGGTACAAAGCAATAAAAGTCCAGTCGCCATAGGATCAAGCGTTCCAGAATGTCCAACTTTTATTTTCTTTACACCAAGCGTATGCTTTAGTTTAAATCGAACTTTATTGACCACATCAAAAGATGTCCAAGTTTTCGGTTTATCTACTAATAATTTCGCACCAGCTTTGAAATCGTATTTTTGCACTTTTTGAATATAAATCTCTCGTACATTTCGCAG
>CAWVWD010000628.1:0-2826 GCA_963933585.1 uncultured Saprospiraceae bacterium | reverse complement strand
CCGATGTTTGGCGGTTCATCCATCCAAAAAAATGTATATCACCGGCGGTGGCGATTCACACTTGAAACTTTGGGGAATTAATGGTTATTTGATTCAAGTAATTGATGCATATTATAACGATGATGAACCATGTACAGGTGATCCAATAAAATGTAAAGAGGATTTTGGTATCGTAACTTCTATCACTTTTT
The DNA here is from genome assembly GCA_963933585.1 of uncultured Saprospiraceae bacterium. Taxonomy (GTDB): domain Bacteria; phylum Bacteroidota; class Bacteroidia; order Chitinophagales; family Saprospiraceae; genus CAWVWD01. The sequence goes on along the minus strand of CAWVWD010000628.1, from coordinate 2,635 downwards.
CAAAAGATGGTAATCAAATACTTTTTGGAAATGGAAACGGAAAGGTCAAATCAATTTACACGATTGAAGGAGCGATTGCGAAAAAAGAAATTTATACAACGAATGTCGTTCCATTAGATATGAAGTAATTTTTGTTGGAAGTCTCAATTGGTATTGAAAGAGGCATTTTAAAAGTGTCTTCTATTTATAACCTAAAAAAGAAGCCCTCAAGATTTAGAATCTATAGGGCTTACAATTTTTTATGAAAGCACTTTAACTTTATTAAAGTTAAGTACATTACAAATATAAGTTTTCAAGACGAAAGAAAAAACCACAAAAGGGTGAAGTAACCCATTCTATAGATGAACAATGCTTTTCACTTAGTGAATCGATTTTATTTTTTTCGATTTTAGGATATTATCCATGAATTTCTTCAAACCAGTGACACCTGATCCATTAATAAGGTTCAAATTATCAAGATGCAACGGTTGCCATTCATCTCCATTTTTCAATAAAAAGGCTTCATTGCATAATTCAAATACACTTTCATCCGCCGAAGTATTACTCAGCGCCATTGTTTTCAAATCCGGATATTCCTTTTTTAATATTCCTAACCAGTATTCAATCGGTTGTGTAATAGAGAAATTGCCAAAAACATACGTCTTATCGGTTTCCAAAAATTGTAAACCTTGCTGCTGTAATAAGCTAATGAAAGTAGAATTCAGTGGCGGAATCTCTTCTGATTTTACGACCAATTGACTGTATTTCCTACTCATTAACCGTTCCGCTTCCGGAATTTCAATATCCCAATAATCTGCCAAGTCTAATGGTGTAATAATATCGCCATTCAATGATGGTAAACCACTGACTTTTGACAACTTATCCGTAATATTTTCAATAAAAGAAGCCGTCGTACCAAATGCCAATTCATTATATTCGCCTTGTTCAATCGCCTCTTTTAATTCTATTTTCAAATAATTTTTGGGAACGTATAAAGCACCGCCGCCTTCCGCAATAAATGGTTCATGAATTGCCAATTCTCCACAAATCCAAAGCATTTCTTCGTACGAACGCTTCGTATAAAATAAAAGTGGAATATTCGCAGTTTTGGTTGACGCAAAAGTAAATGCTAACTTTTCCAAATGCTCTGGAGAAGTATCAAACAAATCAAAATTAATCACTACGACTTCATCAATTTGTTTCGGTTTTGGCTTCGGCTGTATAAGTTGCTTATAAAATTTTGCAATTTGATAAGCCGTCGCATAAAGTAACTTATCCGATCGTTCCAAAGCCGTTCGTAAAGGCATCGGTTTATTCATAATCGAAAAAACAGCATGATAAAATTCCACATTTGAAGAAGGAACTTGACCGGCAATTGCGATAATCGTCTTTTTGAATCGCTTCGCTCTCATCGCCACTTCAAAAGGAGCTTTCCCGTCAATTGTTTGATCATCCAATCGACCTTCTGCGGTAATGACTAAATCCGCTTTTTCTACTGATTTATCAAAGTTCAATTCATTCAAAACAAACCGACTTCCTAAGACCAACCGAGCATCCAAAAATGCCCAAATTCCTGCTGCTGCTCCACCAGCTGCTCCACCATGTTTTAGATTGACAATATCTTTCCGGAATATTTCCCAAACCTTCAAAGAATAGTGCGTCAGCGTATCATCCAAGGTTTCAACCATCTTTCTATCTGCACCTTTTTGTGGACCAAAAACGTAAGCTGCCCCTTTATTTCCCAACAAATAATTATGAACGTCACAGGGAACGATGAATTCTGTTTCTGCAATTCGTTCATCTATTTTCAAAATATCAATCGTTTCAATATGCTGCAACGCTTCGCCACCAAAACCAATTTCGTTTCCCGATTTATCCAGAAACTTGACACCCAAAGCTTGTAACAAACCAACTCCACCATCAACTGTCGCACTTCCACCTAAGCCAATAATTATCTTTTTGCAACCAGCATCTAATGCCGCTTTTATCAATTGACCAGTTCCATAAGTCGTTGTGACCAGTGGATTCAGCTCCGTTTCTTCCAATAAACGAGTGCCCGAAGCTTCTGATAATTCGACAATTCCAACACCTTCATTTGTAATTCCAAAACGAGATTTAATCCTCAGTCCTAAAGGGTTCAAAACTTCAACTGTTTGCCAGTTTCCACCAAGATTTCTCAATAAAACATCGCCAGTAAAATCACCTCCGTCAGCAATTGGGATTTTTATAATCTCAAAATTCGGACTCACATCTGTAAATGCTTTTCCAATAATATCTGCTACCTCGAAAGCATTTAAACTTCCTCTAAATGAATTTGGAGCAATTAGAATATTCATAGAAAATTGGGTTTATTTTTCATTAGTAATTAAACGACAAAGTTAATAAGGAATGATGAATTATTAACTATAAAAATTTAGTGCTATTAAACCGTATCGATTTTTGAAAGTGCCACGGTTTATTTGATGATTACACAAAAAAAGGTTCAACAAACAAATGTTTATTGAACCTTTTAAAAACACCTAACCCAATTTTTAACCTTAAAACTTATGAAACTTCATGAAAACATAATTGATATGTTCCCTTAATTTCTACTTATACTATTGTGAAAAATATGCCACAGTGCCAACTATCTGTAAATTACTAATAATCAACAGTT
>CAWVWD010000627.1:0-2828 GCA_963933585.1 uncultured Saprospiraceae bacterium | reverse complement strand
TGGATTGACGTTGGAAAACACGAAAGTTTAGCGGAAGCGAAGGCATTTTTTACTCGCTGATTTTAATACTCAAATTTGATAAATATGAAAGCCTATTTAAAAATTATTAAGTACTTTCGAGCGTAAGTATTCAAGTTTTTAAAAGTAACTTTATGAAAATTTGCTTTAATTTGCTGTTCATTAAAATAGAGGATTTGACAAATAAATACAGAATATTTTGATATGGAAATCTTTTTATTTGAAACTTATTCAGTAATTAGTTATTTTCGTAGGAAACAGTTGAAAAGATGATAGATAGATTTGAGAATATTGCGGATTTACATGACGAATTTTTAGACATACTTTTGGAATATAGAGAGATGTATAATTCTGATTTGACTTTTGCATTGCGTTCTTCTACAAGTAAACCGTTTTTAGAGAAGGGCTTTTGGTTTTTGAAAAAAAACAAAGCTCTTTCCACATACTTTGTTCTTGAACATGAGAGTAAACATTTTACACATTTAAAATTAAGTATTAATAATGATGGTGAATTAAGTTTATCAATCGATTTACTACATGATTATTTTAACTCTATGTATAATAGGTTTTCAAGAGAAGTAGCCCTTGAACTAAATAAAGGGGTTAGTTATTGGGGAGAATTGAGTGTTGATATTGATATAAACGAAGAAAATTTTAAAGAAAATTTATTAAAACTTTTAAGAATAGTTGATGAGTTTTTAAATAGTGAAGAATTTCGAAGATACAATGACTTTTCTACAATCCCTCAAAGAGAATTTAATAATAACCTAAACTACATTTTACAAAAACGTCAAGAATTAAAAGAGAAACAAAAAAACGAATTTCCAAGAGGTAAAACACTTGAAAAGGTTTTTATCACAGATTTTAGTATTGAAAATTATTATGCAATTAAGTTTGTTCAAATTCAAAACTTACCGAAAGAAGCACCATGGATATTTTTAACAGGTGAAAATGGTGCAGGGAAATCATTGATATTACAAGGTTTAGCAATCGGATTATATGGTAATAGAGAAGAAACAATTATCCCAAAAAATGAAGAAGTGTTTGTTGAATTAACATATCAATCGAAAGCAGGAGATATTTATAATAATAATATTAATCAATTAGAACAATTCAAACCGTTACCAAATTTAGCTTGTTTTGGGCCTATTCGTTTAGATATTTTGACAGAAGGTTCTGAAAACAAAAGTGCGAAACGTTCAACTGCGACTTATGGCTTATTTGGAAATTATGATGCCTTATTAAAAAATATAGAAACGGAATTGAAATTTGCATTTTATGAAAATCAACAAAAATATGAGGTTTTAATAAAAATGCTCAAAAAGGTAATTCCATCTTTACATGATGTAAGGTTTGAAAAAAAGAGTCGGATAATTAATTACATAGAAAAGGATGTAAAAGGACAGGAAGATATTTATAAAGCTGTTTCATTTTCAGAATTAGCAACAGGTGTCAAAAGTATTATTGCGATGGTTGGTGATATTTATCTTCGCTTTAGTAGCTTAATGCAAAAAGGTGTGAAAACGGATGAATATTTTACGCCTGAAGACTTATACGGAATCGTCATCATTGATGAAATAGATTTACATTTACATCCAAAATGGCAAAAAAACTTGCCGTCTGTTTTGTCTGAAGTATTTCCAAATATTCAATTCATTGTTTCAACACATAGCGCAATTCCGATTTTGGGTGCACCTGAAAATAGTGTCTTGTTGCGAGTAAATCGGAATCAAGAAGATGGAATTACGGTCGAACGTTTGGAACACTTGGAAAAACAATTAAAAGACTTAACTCCAAACTTGATTTTGACTTCTGAAATTTTTGGTTTTCAAGATATTTTTCCAATAACACACGATAAATCTAAACGGATTCGAACGGAAGACACGATAACAGAACTCCAAGAAAATGATGAAATGATGGATGCTTTAAAATCCTACATGAATACCGATAAAGAAGCCGAATTGTTAAAATTATTCTCAAAATAAACTTACCCAAATCGTGATTTCAAACAATAGAAAAGCTACGTTTCCTATTCCTCAATCTTTGATAAACGCAACGGATGAAATACAGCGTATTGCCGAAACAATGGATAAAGAGGCGATTAAACCAACCATTTATAAAGGTGAAAGAACGATTAATGGCAAGAAAATCCATGAAGTTCGAGATGCTCTAAAGAAAATTTATCATAACAAATGTGCCTATTGCGAAAAGATTGAACACAAACCGGAAATTGAACATTATCGCCCAAAGAAAAGAGTTGCCGAAGATAAACCACACGATGGATATTATTGGTTGTGTTATGAATGGACGAATTTGATTCCGAGTTGTCGGTACTGCAATACCGAGGGTGGAAAATATGATAAATTTCCAATTATTGGGAATCGCGTAACTACACCAAATTTTATGCTCAATCGTATTTTAGATTTTGATGCTTGTAAAGCTGACAACTCACCTTTGATTGATGAACAACCTTACTTGTTTCATCCTGAAATTGATGTGAGTATTGAAAGTAATTTTGAGTTTTTGGATAACGGAGTAATGAGAGGAACAGATCATCAAGGCAGAGGACGACAAACGATTAGGACATGTAATTTGAATCGGGATAATTTGTTAAAATTACGACAAACGATTATCGATGGCTATTTCAAAAGAATAAAAAATCAACTTAAATTATATCTTGATAATGAAATGAGTTTTCAATTATTGAAAAAACAACTTTTATTGATTTTTCTCAAAATTCAAATTTCGTGCAAAGCGGAAACACCATTTTCAGCATTATCAAAATATATTCAAAATCATTTTAATTTGAT
>CAWVWD010000626.1:0-2828 GCA_963933585.1 uncultured Saprospiraceae bacterium | reverse complement strand
CTATAAAACTTGCTTTCATTCAAAATAGGAAATAAAGACGTTGGAACGAATCATAAACCGTTCATCATTGCTGAAATGTCAGGTAATCATAATGGCGACATCAAACGAGCCTTAGAACTGGTCAAAGCTGCAGCAGATTCTGGTGCGGATGCATTGAAATTACAAACGTACACCGCAGATACGATTACGATGAATCATCGAGGCGGTTTGTTCGATATTACGGACGAAAACTCACTTTGGAAAGGTCGAAATTTGTATGAATTATATCAAGAAGCACATACGCCTTGGGAATGGCATAAAGAGATTTTTGATTATGCAAATTCGTTGGGAATGTTGGCATTTTCCTCCCCTTTTGATGAAACAGCGGTCGATTTTTTGGAAACGTTAGATGTTCCTGCTTATAAGATTGCATCGTTCGAAAGTAATCATTTTCCATTGTTAAAAAAAGTCGCTCAAACGGGAAAACCGATTTTGATTTCGTCGGGAACGAGTAAGTTAAATGAGTTGTATGAATCTGTGGAGTACTTGAAAGCAAATGGTGCAAAAGATATCATTATTTTTAAATGTACGTCAACTTATCCGGCAACACCTGAAAATACAAATCTAAGAACGATTGCTGTTTTCCAATCTGTTTTTGAAGATTGTGTAATCGGTTTATCTGATCATACGATGGGAATTGGAGCTTCGGTTGCGGCGGTGGCTTTGGGAGCGAGAGTGATTGAAAAACACTTTACGCTGCGTCGTGCGGATGGTGGCGTGGATAGTGATTTCTCATTAGAACCGGAAGAACTAAAAGCATTGGTGGTGGAAACCGAACGAGCGTTTCATGCTTTGGGCGGAATTCAATTAGATACACAAAAAGCAGAGCAAAGAAGCCGTCAATTTAAACGGTCAATTTATGTAACGAAAGATATCGAAATAGGAGAGGAGTTCACTACTGAGAATATTCGCGTTATTCGTCCTGGAGATGGTTTACATCCAAAGTTTTGGGAACAGGTTTTGGGAACGAAAGCGACTCAAGATTGGAAACGAGGAACGCCTTTGAAAGGATAATTTTTATAAAAAAAACATTTCCCAATTTATGCTAAAAAGTCGGCACAAATTTTACGAGTTTCGCAAATAATGCAGTATTTTAAATGCTGATTCAGCGAAACTTGTGGATGTAATAGCTGAAAATATTTGTAAAATTATAAGATTATAAATAATATTATATTGATTATCTCACTCAAAAGCATATTTTATCATGAAAATGATATAGTTTACGTAACTTTTGAAGTTGTTTTCATATTCTTTCCTAACTTAGTATATTTATAAAAGTGAAATGAAAATTGTGCGATATACCCTTTTATCTGATGCCTTACTTTTTTATTAAATGCTTAATTTACAGGGATAGTGAGCAGCTTTGTAAAAATTAGTGCAACTTCAAATACTGCAAATACTTACTTGTGGCAAAATCGTACAACGCCATCAACATTAATTATTGATTCGGAAGGAAAGTATATCGTTACTGCGTTTAATAATTGTGGTGGAGGAATGGATTCTATTCTTATGAATTTGATAGTTTGTAATTGTTGCGTAAGTGTGCCAAATATACTTACGCCAAATAATGATAATAAAATGATGCGTTCAGCTCAATCATTGATGGTGTTTGTAATTTTTCAAATTATCAGTTTATGATTTTTAATCGGTGAAGAAATTTAGTGTTTGACACAACGGATATTACGAGAGAATGTGAAGTTATTGGGAAAAAGAAAAAGTATTTTGGTGCCGGTTATTGATTTCTTATCACTAAGAGTAATAGATTAAACATACTATTTTTTATTTATCCAAAAAATCCAAATCCAAATTGAAAATCTTATATTTAAAATATTTATTAATCAGTGTATTACTAATTTATGCTAGTCATAGCAGTGCTCAGTCGTTCTATTTTCGAAGTTTAACGACTAAAATTGGTTTGCCCAGTAACACCGTTTACCAAATCAAGCAAGATAAAAAAGGCTTTATCTGGATTGCAACAGCGAATGGATTAGCTCGTTATGATGGTCGTGATTTCAAAATTTTTAATCCTGAAAGTATAAGAGATAAAAACATTTTAGGAATCTGTATTGATGATGAAAATCAAGTTTGGTTTTGGAATTTGAAAGGACAGTTATTCTATATAAAGGATGAAAAGATTTATACTCCATACATCGATGATAAAGTAGTAATTAGTTTTATTCAGGATGCAAAAGGCCTTTATTGGTTCATCGCAAGGAGCGACGGTCTATATCAATTAAGAGATAAAGCAGATGTTTTTTTAATAAAAAAACGCTTTGCGTTAAAGATACTTAATGTTGAGGATGAGCATATTTTAGCAGGTTATGGTTCATTGCAATATATATTCAAAGAAGATAAAGAGGAGGGACATTTTATTGTATCCGGTAGATATACTAGTAGAGGTTATCTTAAAGAATTATTTCAGTTTAATATTTTAAATAACCAACGATTTACTATTGAAACACCTAAAAATTCTATTTCTATCATTAATAAAAAAGGGATATTTGAAAGTCAGCCATTCCTGAAATATGAATCCATATTTGAAGGGAAACTAGTCAGTATATATCAAGATAATTCTTATAATTATTGGATCACGACGACTTCTAATACGTACATTTTTGATAAAAATTATCAACCGCTCAATAATCAGAAATCTATTCTTCCGACTGAAACGGTAACTTATTATTTTAATGATAAAGAAGGGAATCACTGGTTATCAATTAAAGATAAAGGCATTAAAATTATACCATCTATTAATTTCACGTCTAATAACTTTCAAAATACTTCAGCAA
>CAWVWD010000625.1:0-2830 GCA_963933585.1 uncultured Saprospiraceae bacterium | reverse complement strand
TGCCAATCCAAAAAAAACGCAAAATCGAAATCATTATTTTGATGCGTTTGCCCTTAAATTTATTTCAGAATGACGGTTTTTTTTATAATTCAGCTTTTGGATAAGCGAACAATAATCTGTTCGTTCATCAAGCAAAGCCTCTATTAATCAATAACCCGCCCAAATACTCGAACAATCAAATACAAAATAACGAAACCGATAAGGAAATTCGCAAATGCTGGTAAACCAAAAGCAGTCGATGTATAGGCAAATGCAAGGCTCACAAGACCGACCGTTGCAGCATAAGGCAATTGTGTCCGAACATGATCAATATGATTACAATCCGAAGCTAACGAGCTCAAAATCGTTGTATCTGAAATCGGAGAACAGTGATCACCAAAAACAGAAGCCGCCAAAACCGTTGCAATTACATTATACAGAATTGGTAATGCTTCTGCCGCTTCGTAACCGCTTGCCATACAAATCGCCCAAGTTGATGGAATCGCAATCGGATAAAGAATCGCCATTGTACTCCAGCTTGAACCCGTTGAAAAGGCAATTGCACCTGCTAAAACAAAAATCACAACCGGCATCCAAGTCGGTGGCAACGTATCTTGAAGTGCAGACGTTAAAAAGGTTGCCGTATTTAATTCTTCCGTCAACGTTCCTAATGACCAAGCCAAAGCTAAAATCATCAATGCCGGCAACATCGTTCTGAAACCTGCCAACATCGTATTCATCGTATCTTCCAACTTCATAATTCCGCCACCCAAAGTCAATAAAATCCCTAAAAACAATCCTGACAATGAAGCCCAAATTAAAGCAGTATAGGAATCTGCATTTCCAATCAAAATCCCCAAGCGCTCGAAGAAACCAATATTTTCTGCATCACTTAATAACTGTAAATTTGACCAAATCGCTCCCATCGATCCGTCGCCTGTGTAACCATCTCCCACCAAATTTGCCAAAGACGTTTCCATTCCTGTTGCTACCAAACCAACAATCGTAACCGAAATCACAGCAATCACAGGAATCGCAGCGTTATACCAACGTAACTTTGCACCAGCGACTGGCGCTAAATCTTCCATATCTTCCGTTACCGTTTCTTTCCCACGTTTTTTGGAAACTTCTCCTCCTCTCGCTCTTATTTCTGCTTTCAACATCGGTCCAAAATCCCGACGTGTAAAAATTAAAATCAAGATAAATCCTAACGTAAAAATTGGATAAAAGGAATATTGTAAAGAAGATAAAAAGACAGCATAAGCACTCGGCATAACATCTAAACCTACCAAATCGTGCATATTATCTTTAATATATCCCAACTCCACACCAATCCAAGTCGTAATAAATGCAATCGCCGCAACTGGAGCCGCCGTACTATCCACGATATAGGCTAATTTTTCTCGAGAAATTTTGAATTTATCCGTTACCGGACGCATTGTATTTCCGACAATAAGCGTATTCGCATAATCATCGAAGAAAATCGCAACACCCAAAACCCACGTAACTAATTCCGTACTTTTTGGTGATTTAGCATATTTTGATAACTTTTCTACCACTCCTGCCATTCCACCATTTCGAGAAATTATGGCGACCATTCCACCAATCATCAACGAAAATATAATGACCGACATATGTCCGGAATCGGTCAACGCACCGATAATATAATTACTCACGACATCATAAAAACTCAACACAATCGAAACCGGATCGAATCTCATTCCGTTTGCAATAAACGCTCCCGACCAAATTCCAATGAAAAGAGAAATAATAACTTCCTTGAAAATCAACGCCAAAATAATCGCTACCAAAGGCGGAACGATAGACATCCAAAGTGGAATATACTTAATTCTATAAGGTGCATTTACTTTTTCTTGTGGCGAAATATGCATCAATCGGTAATCCTCATAACGACTTCCTTTACTTATTAAAATCAGTTTCCCCTCTCCTATTTCATAAGGGATTCTCGTTTGACAATCTTTAAATATCACTTCAAAAGGTTCCCCGTTCACCGAAATTGTTGTTTTGCCATTCAATAAATCATCTGAACAAGCCGTAAAAACCTCTAAATATTCCTGATCATCTTCCGTTTTTACATTTACATAAAACTGTTCCAAAATATCATCAAGCAATAATTCTTCAATTTCGGCAGGTCTTTCTATCGTTGTTTTAATTAAAAGAGTATCGGTATCAATAATCGTGGTTGAGTCTTCGTTTTGAGCTTGTAATAACTGAAAACTCAATAGAAATCCAAAAAGCAAAAAATAGTTAAGGTGTCTCATTTGGTTATATGTTTGATTCGTTTATTTTAAGTGTCAGATTGTTCGATACTTCTTTTAGGACGGAAATTTAAAGTTTTATTAACAAAACTGCGATAGTTTATCCTATTTTTTATTTTACAAATTTATCAAACCACCAATAATCAATCTTGTAATAACCGAATTCATTACTAATTTTATATCTTATTTTTAAATTAACAATTCATACACATACGTTAAAATGAAAATATGAATTGACTACATTATATTTGAAATAACAATAAATAATAATAACAATCTATCACTGAATTTTTATGAATTTAAAGAATAAAAAATATCGTTGGATCATTTCCACAATCGTTTTAATTATCATTCGAATTGTCATAGGATTTTTTCCACAAGTCGTCGAAATCGTTTATTCTCGAGGTTTATTCTTAGGTATTCGATGGTTAATTGATCACACAACTGCTCGTTTACCTTTTCCGATGTTATATGTAATGATCGCTTTTTTAGGATTTATTTTGATAAAAAACCTTTATCAATGGTTTCGATTATATCAACAACGAGCTTTAAAAATCGAAAAAATTCTTTTA
>CAWVWD010000624.1:0-2854 GCA_963933585.1 uncultured Saprospiraceae bacterium | reverse complement strand
GTTATTGTCGGTCTAAGCATTTTAAATGTTTGGTTGATACAATTTAATAAAACTACAAGATGGAGAGGTGGAGATGCTAAAACCATTCTTGAAGAGTTTGAAATATATGGTTTGTCGAAGGAGTTTTGTTATCTCGTTGGATTTTTGAAAGTAAGTTTAGCCCTAATATTATTAGCTTCTATACAGTTCGAAAGCTTAACTTTAATTGGAAGTCTAGGGTTAGCCGTTTTACTATTCGGGTCAATAATTATGCATCTTAAAGTAAAGGATGAATTACTTAAATCGTTTCCTGCTTTTCTATTTTTAATAATGAATCTAGCTATTGCGTTGATTAGTAGTATTTAACGTTCAAAGTAAATTATAAAAGTTTTTATCGCTATAAATAAATTTAGAACTGCGAACGAAAACGAAGGGAGACATTTAAAGAAATTATCACTAATGCTAATTCTAACAATAAAGCCACATATCATTAGTATGCACAAACCTGTAGAGGCTAATAGTAATATTTTGGGGCTAAAATAAAGACCAATTAGCAAACCTGCCGCACCAAGTAATTGTAGCAAGCCCGTTAAAACTCTGAATTTTGCCAGCCCGTAACGAATAAATTCTGAAATAATAAATTCTGAAATAAGACAGCCTATTCCAAAGTAAATAAAAGATAAGCCTGATAACCAAGTTAATGCGGTGAGTAATTTCATAAATAAAAAATTTAATCGAAGATAAATAACTCGTTTCTACTTGACAATACTGCAAATATACAGATCAACAAAGCAAATTAAAAGATGTTGCACTAAAAGATTTTTCGAGTAGCACTATTCTAACAGTAACATACCAATTTTAGGTTGTAGTTCCTCACTCTTACTTCACTATCCAAATTGACCGTCAGTCCAGACAGGCTTGAGATTCAGAGCAATAAGTAGAAGTAAAACATAAAATTAAACATCTGAACTTATTGAAAATCAATCTTTATTAATCTTTCTTCAAAGCGTAAACCCTTGTTACCAATATAGATATATTCGGAAAATCAGTTATAATTTGCCATAAATACGTAACCAATTTATGCCTTTTAAAGCATTTGTACTTATTAGATGTACATTTTACAATCCTTAGTTATTCTAGTTTTTTAAGCTGATTAATGGCTTTTAAGTTATCTCCTTTTGTGGCAATTTTACAACTTTAGCTATCTTTAGATTTCGTTCAATAGATGCATAAATTGCGTCCATCATTGTTACAAGCCGATTAAGTACAATACGTAAACCAGACTTTACTAAAAAATGAAAAAACTAAATAATATGATTGCACTCGTGACTGGTGCAAGCCGTGGTGTGGGAAAAGGAATCGCTATATCGTTAGCAAAGAGTGGCGTAACCGTTTATATAACAGGAAGAACTGTACATCAAGAAGATGAAACAACTCAACTTGCAGGCACTATTTATGAAACGGAAGCACAAATTATATCAAATGGCGGTAAATGCAAGGCTATTCGATGTGACCATACAAATGATCAAGAAGTGGTTAATGTATTCAATCAAATTTTTGAGGAACATGATCAGCTTGACATTTTAGTAAATAGCGTTTGGGGAGGTTATGAATACTTTAATGATGGTACGGAATATTGGTTAGAAGAAGGATTTTGGTCCGCTCCAATATCAAGGTGGGACAAAATGTTTTCATCCGGTGTTCGGGCAGCCTATTTTGCCAGTAGTCAAGCTGCTCGAAAAATGGTTAAAAAGAAGTCAGGTATAATCTTTAATCTTTCGTATTGGGCGAGCCAAAGAAATGATAAAGGAGTGGCTTATTGTACCTCAAAAGCGGCGACTGATAAAATGACGGAAGCAATGGCCCATGAATTATCTAAATTCAATATTCCGGTAATCTGTTTATATCCAGGCTTAGTGAGAACAGAGGCTGTATTAAAAGGTAAAGATTATTTTGATTTAACGAATTCAGAATCACCAGAGTTTATTGGAATGGTTATCTCTAAGCTTGCTTCAGACCCTAATATTATTGATAAAACAGGGAAGGTATTAATCGCTGCTAAAGAAGCTATTGAGTATGGTATAAAAGATATTGATGGGACACAACCAAAACCACTATCACTAGATGAAGCTTAAAATACCTAAGCAAAAATAATCCTCCGATTGATAATAACTTAACTCGACCGTTTACTTTTTCAAATTTGAATTTCAGGGCTTTTTCGAAGTTTACTCCATTACGAAGATTGAGGGATTATCTTTAAGTACGAGGTATTTATCAAATACATAAATTATCATAATATCTCTCTCGTATTTTTTTGGAGATGTTAGACAGTTTTAAAATAACCGAAATTTTGAGCTTAAATATGACCATTTATTCAAAATCAATAAAAAAGTGTTCGTTTTTACAACTCGTTCTAATAGAAAAAGGCTAAAGTCATTGACTTTATAAGGCTAACAAGTCTATTTATCAATAATTTAAAGCTGTTTACAGGAGTAGGATATCGGCAAGATTTCAGATATGCTTATGTTGGGTGTAACTAAAAAAGAAAAAATCAACAGAATGGAGATGACTGAAAACGAAGCATTGATTTTCGAATCGATGTACAATCAAATACGAATGGGTTTCCTTTCAATTGAAGAAATTGGCTACCCTTCTAATATTATAAGTGTGGCAAACACTCAATTTCAACAAATCGTTTGAAATCAATAAAAATCTGCGGAATCAGCGAAACCCGCCTGCTGTGCGAACGGGCAGGCCTGCGGGATAATTTTTATAACATTAGACGGGAAGCCTAAACTTTGTTCAATAAAAGCTAAAACGGCAAGTATCCCTAAATGTGCCTTCGCTCAAACCAAAATAAAGTTACTTATGATGA
>CAWVWD010000623.1:0-2859 GCA_963933585.1 uncultured Saprospiraceae bacterium | reverse complement strand
TTATTTGATTGATTTTTGGACGGAGGAATAGTGAATTTTTGATGGTCATAGAAAACTCATAGGTCATAGAAACCTCATAGGTTTTAAAAACCTATGAGGTTTTAGTGGTGTATTAAAACTCAAAATCTATTCCCCACCCAAAATCTCAAAATCTACCCCGACAGAATTTCCACTTTCATCCACCAAAGTCAAGCGATGTTTGCCTGGTTCTGGACGAAGTGCGAACTCATGAAAAGTTTCCGTGCTGCCGAGATATTCATTATCCAAATGCCAATAAATAAGCGTATTCGGTTTTCGGTGTGCAACGGAGAAAATCGTTTTTCCTAACGTTCCGTCCAATTCAATTGGCACAAAAATCTTCATATTTCGCTGGTTCGGATAAATCATTCGCATTGGATTTTGATTCGCAATACTGGCTTGACAATCTGAACGAAAATTCGGCAAAACTTGATAGCTTGGATTATTGGTTTTATAATAAAATTCTTCGACAGGCGGCAACACAAACCAAGGTTTATGAACCATCTGCGAAGGCGTGACACAATCACCATGAACCTGTTTTCCATTGTCATCCAAATGAATGACTCGGTGATACGGACAAACCTCGGAACGCTGACAGCTCAGCGGCATCCAAACCGTATCAATATGTGCACAAATATCCTTTTCTCGATAACCACTTTCCGCACAAATTGGCATTTCAATCATCTCATCGTAAGGCGGGTCAAACCAAGTTGGCGTTTTTAAAATATCGAAAATATCAAACAAAATCGGAGCAGCAGCTTTTACACCAACCAAGTTCGGTCGTCCTTCGCCATCTGCATTTCCGACCCAAATTCCAACCGCATATTGTGGTGTAACACCAATCGCCCAAGCATCCCGAAAACCAAATGATGTTCCCGTTTTCCAAGCCACTCGCTTTTTGCTTTGAAATAAATCCCAAGAACCATCTTCATTTGGTCGCTCGACTTCCAACATCGCTTCGAAAGCAGCGTAAATACTCGCCGCACTTAGTCTCGTCGGTGCTTCGGTGAAGTCTTTTTCTTTCGGTTCGGGAATTTTCGTATCCGCTAAATAGTGCGCCATTCGGAAATCATGCGGATTATATAAACCATTTTGCGAATAAACATGATTCAACGTCCTGCCCATACTTGCGTAAATACTCGTCAATTCCCAAATATTTCCTTCCGCTCCGCCCAAAATCAGTGGCAAACCATAATGTGTCGCCTCTTTTTGAATCGTCGTCATGCCTAAACGTTGCAAATTAAAATGGAATTTTTCCAATCCATACATTTGTAACATCCGAATCAACGGCACATTTAAGGAGCGAGAAATTGCCCGTTTCGCAGGAATTACACCATCGTAAGTTTGGTGATAATTTTCGGGCCGATAATTATGTAATTGCGTCGGAATATCGGGAACTAAAGCCGTCGGCGTAATCGTTCCTTCGTCCAACATCATCGCATACAGGAACGGTTTCAATATACTTCCAGTACTTCGAGGCGCGGTAATTACGTCCACCGATTGACCGTGATTTTCGTTTCTTTTATAATAATTTACATTGCCAACATAAGCCACCGTTTCGCCCGTTTCGACATTCAAAACCAAAGCCGAAATATTATGAATTCCATTTCCCGAAAGGGTTTCATAATGTCCTTGTACGATTTGATTCACCCGTTTTTGAATGTTTTTATCAATTGTCGTTTGCAATCTTGTTTGGCGAAAAGCCGAATTATTAATTGTTTTTTGATTAAAATAATTGGCGAAAGCCCTATCTAATAAATGCGGTGCTAATTTCGGTAACGGCAACGGATCTTCGGGAATCGGTTCCGTTTTTGCCAATTGACAAGTCGTACTATCTAAGTCGCCATTTGCTAATAATTTATCTAATAATCGATTGCGTTTCGCTTCCAAAGCCGCTCGGTTTCTACCCGGATGAATCAGTGCAGGAGCATTTGGCAAAACGGCCAAAGTTGCAGCTTCACTCCAAGATAACAACTCGGGCGATTTTCCATAATATCGCCAAGAAGCGGCATCAATTCCCACGACATTTCCACCAAAAGGTGCATGAGAAGCATATAACTTCAAAATACTCGACTTCCGATAACCGACTTCCAACCGAGTCGCCAAAATTGCTTCGATTCCTTTTTCCCACAAACTACGAGATTTTCCTTTTCGAGAAAGGCGAATGACTTGCATCGTCAACGTACTTCCGCCACTTACGACCGAACCTTCTCGAATATTCTGTATTATCGCTCGACCAATTCCAATAGGATCAACTCCAGGATGAACCCAAAACCGTTTATCTTCAAAGGTCACAATTGCTTTCGCAAATTTCTCGGGTACCACTTCCGTTTCCGGAAATCGCCATTGTTCGTCCGTTGCGATTCTCGCTGCTAAAAGGTCACCATTTTTGGCTTCTAATACGTAACTGGTTGGATCATTAAAAAGCGGATTTGGGAGGATTCGCCAATAAATAATTAGTAAAATGACAATTGCGGTCCACGTCTTTTTTTTGTGGGTTTTGAAGAGATAATCATAATATTTTTGGAGAACACGGATGACGCGGATTTTTGCAAGTTTTTGCAGATTTCTTTTTACAGATTGTTCCAAAGATTGTCCAACCCGCATTTTGCGAAAACCATTTATTATTCCTTCGATTTTATTTCCTTTCATTGGAAAATATTTTTCTTACAAAAACAGGGTTCCCCCCAAAGCTTAACAACAATTCAACTTTTATATCTGTAGCTTTTAAATCATTGAAAAGTTGTAAAATATGAATACTTTTTCTAAAAATCTATACCCTAATTCATTCGTTCAGAAATCCTTGACAGTTAAACCGTGTCGGTTTTTAAAACCGACACG
>CAWVWD010000622.1:0-2860 GCA_963933585.1 uncultured Saprospiraceae bacterium | reverse complement strand
ATGAAATTAATAATAGTTTTTTGATTGGATTAAATCGTTTTAAACCCTTTGGTCCGTTTTTACGTGGAAATATTAATTTGAGTACATCTATGAGTCATCAATATTCGACCAAACGATTTGCGAATTTTGGTGTGAATCTTAATTTTTTCACGATGACAAAACAGTTTTTTGCTTTTGGTGGAGGCACATTCATTAGTCCGTTAGAAACGTATAATTTATTCGAATTAAGAACCGAAAATCGAGTATTGGCAATACCGAGAAATCGAGAACATTGGGCTTGGATTTCAACGGATTATCGTAATAAATTCGCTATTGATATTAATGTAAATGGAAGCGTAGTCAATCAAGAAGGACGAAATCGATTAGGAGTTAGAGTCGGACCAATTCTTCGTATAAATGATCGTTTATCATTCAAATTATCAACGAACTATAGCAAAACCAATAATTATATTGGTTTTGTGGGTCGAGATACGATACCGCTTTTTTTAGAAGAACCGATTGTCGGAAGACGAGATAATATAAATATAGAAAATGTACTTTCTTCAAGTTATATTTTTAATAATAAAATGGGTTTGACACTAAGAATGCGTCATAATTGGACGGAAGCAACGCACGATAAATATTATTATGTCGATGTAGAAGGACATTTGTTAGATACGGATTTGACGGGTTTTAATGATGACGGAAGTTCTAAATATAATTATAATTTTAATTACTTTTCATTGGATTTGGTTTATACTTGGCAGTTCGCACCGGGTAGTTTCTTGACAGCGAATTGGAAAAATAATATTATTCCGAATAATATTGGTCCGGGTGAAAATTACTTTTATAATCTAAGAAATACCGTTACCAATGATCAAACAAATATACTTTCTGTCAAAATTATTTACTTTTTAGATTATTTATCCATCGAACAGATGATGCGAAGAGAAGGATGAAGAAGGCTTAAAGGCGTATTTAGTTAGAATATAAAGGTATATGGGTTTTACAGTCATCAGGCTTTATGCCTTAACACCAAAACAGCTTTATATCTTTAAATTTTTATTTTAATTCAATTTTTAATAAAAACCGTTGTACTTTTGAAAGTATAATGGTTTTTAATTGTTACAAAAATCTATCGGTTTTTCAAAACCCGACAGGTTTGAATCATTCAAGGGTCAAATACTTAACATTCAATACTTAATACTTAAATAAAGTGTTCAAAAGATTAGATATACAGCAGGTTTTTAGCATCATTATTTTAGTACCTTGCTTTGTCGCATTGCCGATAATTGGGTACGATATTTACGAAAGTTGGATATTTGAAAAAAGGTTAATTTGGTCAGAAAGTTTTACGTCCTTAACGATCTGTGCCGTTTTAGGTTGTGTCGCAGGTTTGGGGATTTTCTTGCGATTAAAATGGGCGAGAATCATCGCTTTGGTACTATTTATTACAGGAATGTTAATTTGGTTTATCATCTTCGCCATTGAGTTTTCCAATAGAAATTCACACACACCAGCGTTGAGTTTATTATTATTAATTTATGGAATTTGTATTTGTATTTTATTATTTTTTAATGGTGATTTAATGGACGAAACCGCAGACTTGGATAAAGGTTATCATGATATTTTAGATAAGTAATTGGATACTTTATAGCCGATTAGATTTCAGTGTTACGTTTTAATAAAATCGACTATTTTCAAAGTTCCATTTTCAAAATAAAAATGCCATATTGATTCTCCGATAATTTCTGTACTAAATTCTATTTTATCTCTTTTGTTATCGATATAAGGTAACTTTTCTTTACTTTCCAAATCATAAAAAATCGACTCAAATTCAGCTCGAGTTTGTCCAATTTCGATTCCATAATTAAAAAATTTTCCGCCTGATATAATATGAACTTCCGTAGGAATATCGTAAGCCGTTTGGATGAAAGAATCATCTTTCGAATAAATAAAACAGAACTTTCTATTTTGACTGCTTTTCGTACATTTATTTTCCAAAAAGTCTTTATTAAACGGATTATTCATAAAGGCATTTACCGTGATTTTTAGGTTTTCATTGGCTGAGTTATCCATCATCAGCGGCAAATTTTCAGGATTTTCTAACCTCGAATGACAACTTACAAAAAGTATTATTGATAATATTATCGTAAAGTATTTCATGCTTTTTTTATTGATATACGCCTGTCTGAATAGCAGGTACGTACAACTGGACTTAATCTAAAATGACTTGTACATTTGAGCCATTTCTATTAATTTCGGTGTTATTTAATTTGAATGTTTTTTCTGCATTGGTATAAATACAATCACAATCACTAAATTCACCCTTTTATTACAATATCCGTTAACTTATAGTTTGTTCCGGTTGCACTCGGCTTGATGATATATCAAAAGCCTTATAAGAGTTAAGAATTATCGTTCCATTTGATGAAAAAGGATTTGTATGGGAAAGTGCCATTAAATAATCATCATTATTGAATTGTTCGGTGAAATAAAATGTGTCGAGTGCTTGATTGAAAGCTCCATTCTTTGTATATTTTATAATGTGTGCATCTTCAACTTCGTCAGCGGTGTAAGTAGAATCAAAATCAAAGACAAAAACCAAGGAGTTCGGGATGTTAAAGTCTGCCTTAACACAAGTTCTGAAAGTGCATTCATCAAAACAGGAAGTTGTTAATAAAGTATAAATAGCAGCGAGGAATAGTATCTCTTTCATGATTTTTTTTGGTTTAATTATTATTTATCATTAAAGAAACGCTAAAGTTAGTGAAACATTACAGTTTTTTAGAAAGGGATTTTTAAGAAGTTCAAGTAGTAACTCAAATTGAATTTTTCTTTTCCAAAAAAAACTAAGAATATCGTGTGATGCTTTGGTAAT
>CAWVWD010000621.1:0-2863 GCA_963933585.1 uncultured Saprospiraceae bacterium | reverse complement strand
GGCTACTTTGAATGATTCAAAGTAGCCGTTTTCCTCACCCTTTCATCCCATAAAACCTTAAAACCTCGTCCCTTAAAACCTTAAAACTTCAAAAATCAACGATGGTGATAAGGTTCGTTTTTCATAATCGTCATTGCTCGATAGAATTGTTCTAAGAAAATGAGGCGAACCATTTGATGTGAAAAGGTCATATTGGATAGCGATATTTTGGTATTACTGCGTTGGTAAACAGCATGGGAAAAACCGTAAGCGCCACCGATTAGGAAAATAATACGTTTGTGGGATTGTTGAAAAAGGCTTTCGAGATAATCGGAAAATTGAACGGAAGTTCGTTGTTTCCCTCGTTCATCCATTAGAATCAAAAAATCTCCGGAATTTAATTTTGATAAAATAATTTCTCCTTCCTTTGTTTTAATCAAATCTTCGGATAGACTTTTTCGGTTTTTAATATCCGGAATAGTTGTCATTTGAAACGGCACATAATGTTTGATTCGTTTCAAATAAATTTCGTTTCCATCATTTAAATAAGGAAAACTCGTTTTGCCGATTACCCAAAATTCTACTTTCATTTTTTAACGCTTATTATTTAAGTTTATAAACCCGAATCGTCCCTTCTTCAAAAATCAAATTATCCAAATACGGTTTAAAGTTTGGATTTTCGTCCACTATTTGACTATCGGAATAAAGATATTTTGCACCGCTTTTAATCATAAATTTGATGTCTTTTGGTGTCAATCTATCCTCTGCGAAAGCCCAACCTTTTCTATCTAAATGATAAAACCAAATCGCATACGAAGCGTCATTTCCAACGATGATTAAATCGTCTTTTTCCGAAATTGCTTGTAATTCGGTTTTATGCGTCAATAGCGTTTTATTAAGTCTCGGCTCGTCAGCGTTCCATCTTCCTTGAATTCTTGCGAAAGCAAAAATTGGTAAAGTGATTAATAAAAAGAGGACGATCTTTTTGCCGTATTTGACTTTCGTCAATTGCAAACTACCATAAGCGACGATGGCAAATAGGATTGGATAAAAAGGAAAAAGATAATAATCGTGTACTTTTCCTATCATATTTAATTCAAAAATGAAATATAATAAGGTTAAAAATGCCCAAAAAGCCATCGGAAAAAATAAGGAATGTCGATGAACTTTTTGTTTTTTGATAAAATAAAATCCTGCGATAAATAATGGAACTGCACCGATATTGAGCAATAATTCCGGCAACGTAGAAATTAGATTATGCTGTAAAATATCTAATAATTCCATCGGAGATTTGGCTAAATCCAACATTCCTGCGACAATGCCATTGCCTTGCCAAGTCGGAATGACCCATAAATACCAAAGTAGTGTAGGCGTAAAGAATGCCAACCAAATAATACCTTTAAAAATGTCATTGGTTACCAAGCGTTTTTGGAAAATTTTCTGAACATAAAATCCAAATGGAAATGCATAAAATAAGATAAACGGCAATTTTGCCGCCATGCTCAAACTCATTAAAAATGCCCCAAAAATAGTTGATTTCCAACTGGCATCTGGTAAGGATTTCAAGAAAACCGCTAATGCCCAAATTCCACAGCACAACGCAAAATTATCAGGTAAAGGAGAAACAGCGTAATAGTAGAACGCTGGTGAGAAATTAAACGCCCAGGCTCCGATTAAAGCGACTTTTTCATTTCCAAATAGTGATTTTAATAAACAATAAAATCCCCAAACGGAAATCAAACTTATCAAAAATGTCAGAATCCGACTAATTATTAAATGGTTGCCAAAAGCCTTATAAACACCTGCAAAGAGCCATTGCATAATTGGAAATTCCATTCGATAGATTCCATCTTTTGTTCCTCGATTATTCCGACGAGGATTCATAATATTAAAATCTTCTTCATAGAAATTTATGACATTCGTTTGCGTCTGAGCTTGTCGCCAAACGTGAACGCTAAGCAAGTCAATTGGAAATGCTTTAAGGTGCATTAAGGTACTCAAAAGCGGAATACTAATAAAGATGATTATTTTCCACGTTTTTAGATTGATATTTTTGAACAAGAGATTCGTAATTTTTTGATTTAAATTTTTTGCAAAGATAATATATTGTTTTTGTTTTATTGTCTGTTCCGAGAACTCGGTGATTTCATTATTTTTTATTGTTTAACGATTAACCATGAAGTAATGTAGTCGTCGAATCACGAAACTTATGAAAAATTTGATTTTGAAATAGAAAAAAGGTAAGTTTGTTAAGACCAATAAGTCAATTAAACGGCAGTAGAAGTGTCATTATAGCGAAGTTTAAGGAAAGGAATTTAATGTTTTCATAGTTCCTGACATCTAATTATTGACATCGAATGCCTTAAAAAAATATCCATGGCAACAGTCAAAAAAAATGCATCGTGGTTTCGTAATCAATTGATTAATAAATACATGGGATTGGAAGAACGATTCCTTTGGTGGGTTAGCGAATTCAAAAATCGTTTGCGTAGAATCCGCTTATTGTTTGTCCATGGACGTGCTTACCAATTAGCCTACAAAGAGAAAATGACAAAAGAACAGCATCAATTGACGATTCGTAATTGGTGGGGAACCCTTATCATTTACTGTTTTGAATTAGTTGGGGTTGGTGAATTTTATCAGACGATGGCTGAAATTATCAAATTTAATACTCGTCCGTTATCAACTCACGAAATCGAATTGGCACAAACTATTTTTGGAGAAGGACTGAATTATGAGTTGATTCGTTGGGATAAAAAAGCGTATTTCGGACCCAAAAGTAAAAAAATCGCTTATGTAAGTTTTCATACGATTAATTCTTGGGGAAGTCTAAGTACAGATATTTTTGTGCATGAGCTCGTCCATATTTGGCAATATGAAAAAA
>CAWVWD010000620.1:0-2866 GCA_963933585.1 uncultured Saprospiraceae bacterium | reverse complement strand
TAGGGTTTGAACGGAAATATTGGAGGTAAAACCAAATTACCGGCTCATCTAAAGATTTGACGAAATCCATTCCTTTTCATCAGACTTTAGGATTACAATTAATTGTGAAAACGTGGCCTCTTTAGGCATGGTTTGAGTGTTGGGATTTATGTTTAAGGTTTATTCGTTTGTATGTTTTTTTGAAAATTGGGGTGATTTTATATAACGGTCACGAGTCCTCGGAATCGCTACATAAAACCACCCTAATATTTCAATTTTCATTATTTACTTCACCAACGTCACATCGCCACTTAAAACTTGCGTTGTTAAAATGCCTCGTTCGTCTAAAGCAGAAAAACGCATTTGCCAAACGTAAACGCCTGTTTGTAGTTGCTGACCTCGGAATGTGCCGTCCCAGCCTGCGGTTGCGTCCGTAGAGAAATACACTTGATTGGCCCAACGGTCGTAAACGGACATTTCAAAACCTTGAATTAGACAATTGCTAAAGACTTTAAATACGTCATTTCTGCCGTCATCATTTGGCGTAAAGCCGTTTGGTACGAATGGATAACAACCACAATCTTCTTCTTCCACTTCCAAGAACTGCGTAATTCCAGCACATCGGTTACTTGCTGTAATGGAATATGTGCCGGGATAAGTGATGATGAAAGCCGTGTTCGTTACATCGTTCTGCTCATAAAATGCAGACTCGCCTTCCCACAAATAATCGGTTGCGTAAGGAGAAAATGCGGTTACGGTAATCCCGTTTTTATTACAAATTGTGGTATCCGTCGGAACGTATAAGATTTCACTCGGCACCGCTTCGGTCGTTACGATAATCGTATCTGAAATTGGACAATTATTCACATCGTAAGCATTAACCCAATACATACCATCGGTCGAAATCGTATAATTTGCACCTGTAGTTCCGTCTTGCCATTCATAGCGAACCGCTCCCGTTACATTCAAAGAAATTTGCCAAGCGATATTTTCACAAATAATCGTATCGTTGCCTAAATCCAAATCTTGATTTAAGAAGTAATCAATATAAATCGTATCCGAATTGGTACAACCATTGGTATCGGTAATTTCTGTGTAATATGTTCCTGTTTCCGTAACGGTAAAATTATCATTGGTAGAACCATCTTGCCACAAGTAACTGCGTCCGACACCATTAAAAATAGAGATGTTATATATTGCATTTTCACAAAGTGTGGTATCATTTCCTAATTCAAGCGGCGGTGTTGGCGGCGGAACGATTTGCATCGTGTCGGCACTAATACAACCGTTCAAATCAATATATCGTACAGCAACCGTTTGTGGTTGTGTCGCGATAAAAGCAGGTGTGGTCGTGCCGTTTTGCCACAATAAACTTCCTGCGGAAGTGAAGTTTGGAATCACGGTTACGAATGAACTATCACATTTGAATAGTCTATCCGCACCCAAACTGATGGTTGGAAAATGAGAAACCGTTACGGCATCTGAATCGGTACAGCCAACGGTATCGGTAGCGGTTACAGCATACGTGCCGGGACTATTTACGGTGTAAATTCCGCTGGTAGAACCATCTTGCCATGAGTAGGTCAAGTTTGGTTGCGTGATGTTATAAACGATAGGCGAATCGTGACAAAGGGTCGTGTCATTTCCTAATTCGACGATCACTTCATTCACATAAACCATCACCGAATCGTAGGCTTTACAGCCAAAACTATCCGTTAATTCGACGGTGTATAAACCGGTGGAATTGGTTAAATACGTATTTGCCGGACTTCCGTCTTGCCACGTATAACTCCGTACAAAAGATTCGGTCGCATCTAATAAATAAGTTTGTCCAATACAGTATGTCGTGTCATTTCCTAAACTAACGATAGGATGCGTAATTTGATTTACATTGACCGTATCTGAACTAAAACAACCTTTTGAATCGAAAATATTCAAATAATATGTTCCTTCTTGATTATTGGTAATCGTAGAATCTGGTTGTCCTGCATTCCATTGGTAAATACCAGGAATATTGGCGGACAGACTAAACGTCACACTATCACAAATAAAAGTTATATCTGGTCCAATATCGGCAGTTTGTCGATAGGTTATAAATATAGAATCCACGCCTTGACAACCCAAAGTATCCGTTAAAGTTACATAATATAAGCCTGCGGCTGCTGTGTAATTTGGATTTGTCGTGCCGTCTTGCCACAAGTAAGCGACCATATTTGGTTGCGTAGCATTGAGCGGTAAAAGTGTCAAATCACAAATTGCAGTGTCTGCCCCGAGATTTGGAATGACTTCGTTTACCCAAACCATTGCGGTGTCAAAATCATTACAACCATTGCTATCTATAATTTCCACAATATATTCGCCTGTCGCAATAGCGTTAAAAGGTGCTAAATTAGAACCGTCTTGCCAGACGTATTGTCGTATGAAATTCGTTGTGGCATCTAAAACAACCGTTTGTCCAATACAAATATTAACGTCTGAACCGATGTCCGCGATCGGACTGGTGACAGGAACTAAGGTCACGGTATCGGTACTATAACAACCATTTATATCCCAAATTTCTACCCAATATGTTCCTTGAACACTCGGTAAAAACGTCGGATTGATTGAGCCATCTTGCCACAAAAATGTTCCTGCTGGAACACCCGAGTCAAGGGTTTTGAAAATACTATCACAAACGAAACTAATATCCAAACCTAAATCCGCAAACGGGTCATAAGCCAAATTAAAAGTATCTGAACCCTGACAACCTATCGAATCCGTTAATTGAAGCCAGTAAGGGGTGTCTTGTGTTGCGGTGATAATCGGCGTGGTTTCGCTTGTACTCCACAAATACGAAATATTCGCTTCGTTATACTGTGTCGTCCTGAAAAAACTTTACAGTTAAAAA
>CAWVWD010000619.1:0-2875 GCA_963933585.1 uncultured Saprospiraceae bacterium | reverse complement strand
TAGAACTAAGTCATAAAATACCAACTAATGAAAAACGTAAAAAAAGCTTTAATCATGAATTTAAATACCTTTAAAGTTCTCGTATTTATTTGTCTTTTCTCTTTTAGTTTTAATGCCGAAGCACAACTAAACTGGACAAATGATGGCGATTCTTATTATAAATTAGAAAAAAACCAATTGGTTACCTATACCCTACCTGACCATGATGTAAAAACAGTCATTTCAAAAAAACAACTTACCCCGATAGGAAAAACGGAACCTCTAAAGGTCGCCCATTTTTCATTTTCATTAGATCAACAAAAAGTAATATTGTTTACCAATACTAAAAAGGTTTGGCGGCTAAATACGAAAGGAGACTATTGGATTTTTGATTTTAAAACGAATACGCTAAAGCAAATTGGTAAAAGTCTTACGCCTTCCTCTCTCCTGTTCGCAAAATTCGCTCCCGATGGAAATACGATAGCTTACGTCTCCGAAAATAATTTATACAGCGAAGATTACGCAAGCGGCAACATTCAACCTTTGACTACAAACGGCACGGTTTCCTTAATAAATGGCACTTTTGATTGGGCTTACGAGGAAGAGTTTTTTTGTAGAGATGGATTTCGTTGGAGTCCAGACAGCAAATCGATTGCTTATTGGCAGATTGATGCAAGTGCAATTAAAAAGTTTTATATGGTGAACAACACCGATGCTATTTACGCTCAATTAGTCCCTTTGGAATATCCCAAAGTTGGCGAAACACCTTCTGCTTGTAGAGTGGGTGTCGTAAATATTTCCAATACAAAAACAACTTGGATGAATATTCCTGGAGATGCCGCTCAGAATTATTTAGTAAGAATGGAATTTATTCCAACTACGAACAAGCTGTTAATCCAACAATTAAATAGGAAACAAAACAAGAGTAAATTATATATTGCAAATGCCTTAAAAGGAAATGTAAAAAGTATTTATGAAGAATCGGACGACGCATGGGTAGATTTATTTCAAGTAGGTAATCCTTATGCAATTGATTACACCAATAATTTTAGTTTTTTAAAAGAGACAAATAGCATTCTTTGGGCATCAGAAAAAGATGGTTGGAGACATTTATACCAAGTTTCTTTAGCAGGAAAACCAGAGGTGCTTATCACAAAAGGCGAATACGATATCATTGATTTAAAACATATTAATACAAAAGAAGGATATGTGTATTATTTAGCTTCTCCAGACAATGCGACGCAAAAGTATTTATATAAAACTAAATTGAATGGAAAAGGAAAAAATGAATTAGTAAGTCCTAAAAGCCTAAAAGGAAGTCACGATTATTCCTTTTCTTCTAACGGCACCTATGCCGAACATCGTTTTTCAAACCATTTTACACCAAAAAGTAAAGCCTTTATTACGGTTGCTAATCACAAAGTTTTAAACGAAGAAGAAAGTATTATTAATAGGATTAAAAAATTGGAAGAAGAAACAACGACTGAGTTCTTTACCATAAAAACGGCCGACAATGTTGAAATGGACGGATGGATGGTGAAACCAATAAACTTTGATCCAAAGAAGAAATATCCTGTGGTGTTTTATGTTTATTCTGAACCTGCAGGTACGACCGTAAAAGACGCCTATAATGTCGGTAGAAATGGATTTTATCGCGGAAATATGGCAGCAGATGGATATATCTATATTTCTATAGATAATAGAGGTACGCCTGCTCCAAAAGGACGAGAATGGAGAAAGTCTATTTATAGAAAAATTGGTGTGATTAATATAAATGATCAAGCTATGGCAGCCAAAGAGATTTTGAAATGGGATTTTGTAGATCCCGAACGAGTAGCAGTTTGGGGACATAGCGGAGGAGGATCTGCTACCTTAAATTTGATGTTTCGATATCCTAAAATTTACAAAACTGGTATTTCACTCGCCGCAGTTGCCAATCAATTAACCTATGATAATATTTATCAAGAACGGTACATGGGCTTACCTCAAGAAAATATGGTAGATTTTATCGACGGCTCTCCCATTACTTATGCAAAAAACTTAGAAGGTAATTTACTTTATATTCATGGAACTGGAGATGATAATGTCCATTATCAAAATGCGGAAATGTTATTAAATGAATTGATAAAATACAACAAGCAGTTTCAGTTTATGCCTTATCCAAACCGATCTCATGGATTTAGAGAAGGGGAAGGAACAAGGGAACATTTGTCGACTTTGTACACTAATTACTTAAAACTACACTGTCCTCCAGGAGGAAGATAAATTTGAAAAAAACTATTATTATTAATTAAAAAATAGGTAATAGAGGTTATTTGATGATTTTTGCCCGTAGCGGCTGTCATTTCACGAATAATATCACTGTCTTTGAATATTTTATCAATTGTCATGTGGACATTCGTATGAACGACATTATTGACAAAATCACCATTTCCAGAATTTCTCTCTTCCCATTCCATCGGATTTGTCGCTTTCAAGGGCAAACGCACCAAATTATTTTTTTTAACCCCTTAAAACAATATGTTATATTGTTTATTGGATTGAATTACGATGAAATCAAAATAATATTTGCTAATGAAATTCTCTTCTTCTTTTCCTTGATAAAAGAAAGCAAACCTGCCCGTTCACACAGCAGGCGGAAATCAAGGCTTAATTGATTTCTTGACGGTTGAAAGTATTGAAAAAACCTATACAAAAATAAAGGATTTACGATTAGTCAGAAGTTGAAAAAGGGATTTCTTGAAGCAAGAAAGCAGAGCCGTTCTTTTTTACTTCTGAATTATTGGATAGTAATTTTCATATTTATAAATAGTATTTTACAGAAAATTTGATAAATAAGGTGAGAAGAAATAAATGCAGTTACCGCTTACCGCTGATTTTAGCAAAAAATATAACA
>CAWVWD010000618.1:0-2876 GCA_963933585.1 uncultured Saprospiraceae bacterium | reverse complement strand
AGGAATGAAAAAGGGAATTAATTGAGGAGAAAGTCAAAACAGGTATTTTTACTCGTTTTGTGATTAAGGTATTTTTACGCTTACATGGACTAAACAATGGGACTATCTTTATATTAACAAAAAACATTAAAAGCTTCTTATCAAATTGAATCTAATTATTTTATTAAGATAGTAAGTGTTTCACTCCAAAATAGTAGTGGCATGTATAATTTCTTAATTCTATTTATTCTCGATTTATAAGTATATGTTACAAACGCACAAGTCTATTTTATGGTTTTACTATAGATTTGTGACATCATAAAACCAAATAAATTTGCTTTACTTTGTAATTTCCATACTTTCTGAAATAAGTAGGTTCGTATGCATAAAATATTAAATCGTTAGGTTACTTCTCACAATCCTCAGGCTATATGTCTGAGGATTTTTTTTTGATTAAATCGTATCGATTTTAAAAACCAATATAATTATAGGATTCCTTAAAATGCCTTTTTAATTTTTTTCCCTTGTTGAAATGACCGAAATAATAGAATCATGAAAAATATCGAAAAACCTAAACCGTATTTAACATAATCTAAATGCTCCGAATCGTAAAACAAATAAGTTATAACCGTCGAGGAAATAGTCAATAGCGTAAATATGACTTGTTGACCAAGATGATAGAGTAATTTCGCACCTTGATTGATTCCATTTATCTCTACTTTTAATTCTCCTTTATCAATCGTTTTTAGCGTCTTCCGAAGATCTTCCGGCAGTGCCAAAAGACTCGACAAAGTTCGCTGAATCAGATCTCCAACGAACTTAATCCAGCCCTCTTTTTCGCCAAGGATAAACTCCTGTATATATGGACGAACAGTATCCAACGGATTCATCGTTTCGTCCAATGTATTACAGATTCCCAGAAGCAAAGTCGCCATTCGGTTCAGCAGGACATAATCTTTCGGCACTTGAATCGTATTCGCCAAATTCTTAATTCCAATTTCATTTTGGACTTTAAATAATTCAGAATCTAACGGATTAACTTTTAGATTTTGAAAATTTAAACCTTGAATTTCGATTTCATTTTGTAAAAAATAACGGAACGTATCAATCAATTTTTCAGCAATTTTTTCCGCTTCTTTGCCTTCCGAAATAAACCCTAAATTCGATAAAATTTGGATAATCGTTTCCGAATCATTTTTTACGGCTGCTTCTATTAATTGCGGAATTCCCTTTTGCATTTTCGGATCTAATTTCGCTACTGCTCCAAAATCTAATAAAACAATTGTTCCATCTTTTTGAACTAAAATATTTCCTGGATGAGGATCCGCATGATAAAATCCATCTTTGAAAACCATTTGGCAATAAACAGCCACCAAACGATTCGCCAATGCTTTTCTATCTAATTTCCATTCCTCAAGCTGCTTCACATTATTAATTTTCACACCTTCACAAAATCCCGAAACCAAAATTCTTTTCGTGGAAAATTCAGTATATAATGTCGGCACGATAATTCCTTCAATATCTTTTATGTTTTTACCAATTTCTACCATCGAAATCGCTTCTTGCTCAAAATCCAATTCTTCCACAATCATTTTTTGGACTTGCGTATAAACGTATTCGATACCTTTTACTTCGAAAATCCAACCCACAATTTTTGTCAATCGTCGGATAATATCTAAGTCGATATTTGCTGTTTTTTCAATATTTGCGTGTTGCACCTTCACTATGACCGAATCGCCATTTTTCAAAATCGCCTTATGGGCTTGACCGATAGAAGCGGCCGCAATCGGTATTTCTGCAATTTCTTGAAACACTTCTTCCAGAGGTCGTTTCAATTCTGTTTCAATTCGTTTTTTCGCTTCCGCAAATGGTCGAGGCGGTAACTGATCTTGTAACGCTTCGAGCGGTTCATGAAAAGCTTCGGGCAGAAAATTGGTCATAATAGATAATAATTGACCAACTTTTATAAAAAGTCCTTGTAAGTCAAGAATCGTTCTTTTGATATAGTGAGCATTTTTGACATGGACGGCCATAATCCGTTTATCAAAAAATTGTCGTCCAAAAACTTTTTCCAATAAAAACAAGCGGAGATAACGCATTGCCACTACAAAAGCCGTCCAGTATGCTTTTCGGGAACGCCAACTTCGGCTGTAAATACGTCTATTCATTTCTTGATTTGCTTGTTTCATTCTCTTACTTTTTAAATATTTTTTGAGCACTACAAAGGAAAGACAAACTTAGGGAAATCTTGTTCAAGATTGGAATATTTAAATGCAAAGGACGATAAGCTTTAGGCAAAGTTCACAAAGAATTTATTTCTTCCTTGCGTTCTTTGCGTAAACCTTACCGCCCTTTGCTCCGAGGTTTCGGAGTAAACTGTTTAAATTACTTTTAAGTTACATTTTTACAAAACGCTTTGTTATCAATCGATTATCCACATTCATACGAATAATATACATTCCTGCATGTAATTTACTCGCATCAATCGTCTGACGATTTCCTGTAATATTCATATTCATAGAATTTACCAATTGACCATTTATCGTATAAATATCAATTTTTGCATTCGCATCAATTGCTTCATTGAAAACAATATCGAACTGATTTCGAACTTGATTTGGAACAATAACAACATCATTCATGTCACTTTGAATACTTACAGAAATGATTTTATGATTTTCAAATTGACCATCAAAATCTACTTGTTGCAAACGGTAATAATTCAAGCCATTTATTGGACTTTCGTCAATAAATAAATATTCCTGAACATCATAAGTTGTTCCTGCTCCTTCTACTCTACCGATAGTTTCAAAATTTTCACCATCTGTGCTACGTTGAACATCGAAGTAAGCATTGTTTTCTTCGCTTGCTGTTGCCCAATTTAGGATAGTTGTTTG
>CAWVWD010000617.1:0-2893 GCA_963933585.1 uncultured Saprospiraceae bacterium | reverse complement strand
TCTCACTTCTCATGTCTCAAATCTACTCACTCGAATTTATAGGGCACAAAAATTCATGACTTTTATATAAATGAACAAAGACCCTTATTTTTAATTAAATTACAAGTACGTATAAAGTAATCGCAAGAAAATCATTGAACGATTGAACCCGTCTTCACTCCTTCCTTTAAAGAGAAAAGGAGCCAAAGGACCGTACTCGAATTGAATAAATCGAGTGTTGTCGTCAGGCTTTTCTCTCTTTTTACGAGAGGAATTGAAGGCACGTTCACCTGAAAAAATGATTTTATTTTTCTTGCAAGTGCTTTAAAATAGGTACATCAATACAGAAAAAATGCGACACTTTTTAATAGATACAGATACGGCTTCTGATGATGCCGTTGCTTTAGTAATGGCGTTACAACATCCGGATGTAAATGTAGAAGCAATAACGGTTGTAGCCGGAAATACTTTTCTGGAAGAAGCGGTTCAGAATGCTTTATATACCGTAGAATTATGTGGAAAAAATACGCCGGTTTATGTCGGAATTAGCAAACCGATTTTGCGAGATTTAGAAACGGCTCAATTCGTTCATGGCGAAGATGGTTTAGGCGATATTGGTCTGGATTTACAAGGACGAAAACCAGCAATTGGTCACGCTGTCGATGCGATAATTGATACGATAAATCGATTTCCGAATGAAATTGAATTGATTACAATTGGACCGTTGACGAATATTGCGGTTGCGATATTGAAAGCACCAGAAATTGCTAAAAAGGTAAAAAGCTGTATCGTAATGGGTGGCGTTGGAAAAGGGGCTGGGAATATTACGTCGGTTTCAGAATATAATATTTGGGCAGATCCAGAAGCGGCTTCCATTGTTTTTCATTCCGGTTTACCTATAAAAATGGTTGGTTGGGATGTTACTTTAAATCATGCGACTTTTAATATGGACGATGCTGCAAAAATCAAATCGTTCGATACGCCTTTAGCAGACTTCGTGGTTGATATTCAAAAAACAGTGATTGAATTCACGAAAAAAACTCGTGGTGAAGAAGCTTTTCATTTGCCAGATCCGATTGCAATGGCAGTGGCGTTGGATGAATCTGTAGCGACAAAAACACAAAAGGTTTATGTGGATATTGCTTTAAATAATGATGCAACTCGTGGACAAACAATGATTGATTATCCGAATGTTTACGGGAAAGAGCCGAACGTGGAAGTGGTCTTGGTCGCTTCGAGGGAGAAGTTTATAGAATTGTTGTATCAGGCGATTGTTTAAAACAAAAAGGAAAAAATGAAAATTCTAAATTTTGGTTCTATCAATATTGATTACGTTTACGATGTGAATCACTTTGTGAAACCTGGTGAAACGATTGCGAGTAAGGGTTTTCAAACCTTTATCGGTGGGAAAGGTTGTAACCAAAGTGTGGCATTGGCGAAAGCCGGTGTAAATGTATTTCATGCTTCGAATATTAGTGAAAGCGGTTTGTTTATTCAATCACAATTGGAGAAATGGAACGTGAATACGCAATTTATAAATATAGTTTTGGAAGCGACTGGTCACGCTATTATTCAAGTCAATGCCGAAGGCGAAAATGCGATTATTATCCACGGTGGAGCGAATCAAACGATTACGAAGGTACAAATAGAAAATACTTTAAATCATTTTGGAAACGGTGATATTTTACTTTTGCAGAATGAAATTAATGCGATTCCTGAAATTATCGAAAAGGCTAAAAGTCGTGGAATGAAAGTCTTTTTTAATCCGGCGCCAATGACTGAAAATGTCCATAATTTTCCTTTATCGCTGATTGATGTTTTTATTATTAATGAAACAGAGGGCGAAGGTTTGACGGGTGAAAAAGAGATTGAAAAGATTCTGGCTACCATGCAAACAAAATTTCCGGAATCCGCTACTTTATTGACTTTAGGCAAAAATGGTTCGATTTATTTGGATAAAAACGAACGAATCAAAATCGCTGCAAAAAAAGTAAAAGCAATTGATACAACTGCCGCTGGCGATACGTTTATTGGATATTTTATGGCTGGTTTGGAAAAAGGCCTTTCGATAAAAGCCGCACTGGAATTAGCCACAGAAGCGGCTGCAATTACGGTAACTCGAAAAGGTGGTTCGGTTTCCGTTCCATTTCTAAATGAAATTTAGGAATGAATAGAAAAACAAAGGAATAAGTATATTTTCAAACGGAGAAACCGTGTGAAAAAGAAATGAATATGATAACATTTGGACAAAAAAATAGCGGCTATTTGAAAAACAAATAGCCGCTAAACACCTAACCCAATTTTAACCTTAAAATCTTTTAGACGTAGACACGTCTAACAATATTTTTCTTTCTCGTATATGCTGTGAAAGATATTTAAGTACACTGAAAAAAATATGCCATAAGTTTAAATAACTGACTAGCAAATAATTACATATTTTAAAATAAATTTATAAATGTCTTTTTTTGGGAATGAATTCCGAATGTGGTAATTGTTAGAAATCATATTATGGTGTTGTCGTTGTGATAATGGTGCATCGAATCTAATATCTTGAATAGTAAAATCCTAATATTAAAAAAATGTAATTTTATAAAGCTTGAACAATAATTATCGGGGTTTCGGGATAGGCAGAATAGTCATATTAGTACAAATCAAAAAAATATGTCGAAAGTAATAACTCAAGCCGTATTCATTTTACTCTTTATTGGAAATGCTCAATTTGCGTTCGCATAATACGATATTATGATTTTCAATCCATCGTTCGAAAGTAAAGCCGCACACAGTACGCCGCCTATGTTTTGGGAAGATTGTGGAACGGATACTAATTCACCGTCAGATATTCATGATAATCTTTCTAATTTTTTTGATGTCCGAAAAGATGCACAAGATGGAAATAGTTACGTCGGAATGGTCA
>CAWVWD010000616.1:0-2906 GCA_963933585.1 uncultured Saprospiraceae bacterium | reverse complement strand
TGAATACACCCCAAACCGTGGTCATTTCCAATAAATTTTGGAAACTTATTTTTATTACTATTAAATAACTTTGAGGCATTTTTCAATTCCCGAATTCCCATTAATGACTCCCCAAACTTCGATCGGGTCATTAACCATTGAATCTGAATCATCGCCTGCGTGTGCAAATAATATTCAGATGATTTATCACCGGCTTCCAAAAGGTTCAATCGTTTATATTTGTTTGGTTCTAAACGTTCAAACATCGCTTCATCTTCCGAAATAAAAATTTTAATACAATCAATATAATTCTCCAAATAAACGACCATCAGATTATCAGCATTCACCCGCTGTTCCTTATCCAAAGTTGCTTGAGCAGCATCTAATCGTAATTCAATTATATTATTATAGGCCGTTTTAATATTCGTTGTAACTTCAAAATTACCTTTTGCAAAAATGCTAAAAGCCACAAGACTCAGGCAAAGTGTAAAAAATGGTTTTCTCATCTTTTTTAATTTATAATAACGTATTACTATTTTTATACATTTAATAACGCTCATTTCTGAAATATTAATATCCTAATAGTCCAATATTAAATAAAGCTCTATTTACAAAAATAACAACTGCAGGGATTTCGGGACAGGCACATGAGTACTTCGTATAATAAAACACGAAAAGCCTTGATGTAAAATTTACACCAAGGCTTTTAATATTTTCAATAAAACGACTGTTTACGATTCTACTTCGTCAATTAATTCATCGACCAAGACACGCCCACAGTGTTCACATAATAAAACTTTCTTTCTGTGTGTAATTTCCACCTGAACTTGTGGCGGAATACGATTGAAACAACCACCACATGCATCGCGCTCAACTGTTACTACAGCTAAACCGTTACGATAAGCACCACGGATTTTGTCATAAGCTTTCAAGAAACGAGGCTCAATCTTCTTACGAGCTCTTGCCTGTTTTCTCAATAACTTCGCTTCTTCTTTTTCCGTATCAGCGATGATTTTTTCTAATTCAATCTTCTTATTTTCAAGATCTTTCTCTTTCACAGACAAACGCTCCCGAGAAACCTCAAGCGTTGCTTCTTTGTTTTTAATGACATTATTCGCTTCACGAATTCTTTTCTCAGACAATTGAATTTCCAAACTTTGTAACTCAACCTCTTTAGAAAGTGCTTCGAACTCACGATTATTTTTCACTTCGTCTAATTGCTTCTTATATCTCACAATCAAATCCTGTGCTTCTGCTACATTAGCATGATGACGGCCAACTTCATCCTTTTGTTCTGCGATAGATAACTCAATATTACCAATACGAGTTTGAAGTCCTGCAATTTCATCTTCCAAATCCTCTACTTCCATTGGTAACTCTCCCTTCAAAACGCTGAACTCATCCAAGCGAGAATCAACCTGTTGCAATTGATTTAGTGCCTTCAATTTCTGACCAACAGTTAATGTGTCTTTTGCTTTTGCCATATTTCTATTGCTATATTGTTATTATTTGATACTTCGATTTCAAGGGTCGGACGCTCATAGGAACGTCCGACCCTTTATCTCATCACACTTTGATTTTTTTTACAAATAATTTACCGGATTCGTATTTACACAAGTCCGATAAACCGCAAAGGTATCAAATTTTTTGGTTATTAATTCATAAAAAAGGTCAATTGTAAATTGTTCACTTTCAAAATGTCCAATATCTGCAATTACAATCTTTCCTTCCGCATCAAAAAACTGATGATATTTAAAATCTCCCGTGATAAAAATGTCTGCTTTTTGAGCAATTGCTTGACGCAATAAGAACTGTCCCGAACCACCACAAACGGCCACTCGACGAATCGGACTTTTTAATAAATCCGTATAACGCACACAATCCGTTTGCATCACTGATTTTAAATGTGCTAAGAACGGTACTTCTTCCATATATTTTGGTAATTCTCCGATCATTCCCGAACCAATTCCTTCATGAGCGTTATCCAAAGTTACCATATCATAAGCAACTTCCTCATAAGGATGAGTCGAGAGCATCGCAGCCAAAACCTTTGATTGCAAATTAAAAGGAAATACAACTTCAATCTTAATTTCCGCTTCGTAATGTCGCTGACCAACTTCACCAACGTGAGGATTCGCAGCTTCTCCAGCTTTAAAAGTTCCTGCCCCTACGACATTGAAACTCGCTTCGTCATAATTTCCAATTCGCCCAGCTCCAGCTTCAAATAAGGCATTACGAACTTTATCCGCTTGCTCTACTGGAACAAAAACGGATAATTTCTTTATCAATTTACTTTTTGGTGCTAAAACCTTCGTATTAACCAAGCCAATTTTTTCTGCAATTTTCGCATTCACCCCAGCTTGAACATTATCCAAATTCGTGTGACAAGCATAGATTGCAATATCATTTTTAATCGCTTTCATCACCACACGTTCAATGTAATTCTTTCCATTAAAACGCTTCAACCCCCCAAAGACAATCGGATGATGCGCAATCACCAAATTGCATTCCTTCTCAATCGCCTCATCAATCACCGCTTCTATTGAATCCAAACACAATAACACGCCCGTAATTTTCTCATTCGCATCGCCTACTATCAGTCCCGAATTATCATAACTTTCCTGATAAGCCGGCGGAGCAATTTGTTCTATATATTTTATTAATTTCTGAATTTTCATTTTTTCTAAAGATGTTAAGGTTTTAAGGGACGAGATTTTGAAAGTACTAAGAAGTAGGGTTTTATCATGATAAAACCTTATTCCTCAAAACCTAATGCCTTGAAAATTTATTGCTGTGCATTTCTTACTAAATAAACCACTATAAAAATAAAAACTATATTCGGAAGCCATGCACCTAAAAATGGATGCAAACCAACATTAGTAGATAAAGTACTCGAAAACCGGCCTAAAACTATAAATAACGCACCA
>CAWVWD010000615.1:0-2938 GCA_963933585.1 uncultured Saprospiraceae bacterium | reverse complement strand
CGTCACGTTTACGACTTCAACATCCCCACCATCAACAGCCAAGTGCGGGCGTATGGAGTCCAAAGCTTTCTCAATACGTTCCTTTAATTGATTATCCATATTTCTTTAACTATAAATTATGAACCATAAATTATTTATTGTTCATAACAAATTTTTTAATATTAATTATCTGAAATAACTACATTTTCACGTCAACACGCATTGTCGCATCAGAAAATTCATTTCTAACCATGATTTGACGCAAAGCGTTTTTGGCAACATTCATAAAGGCATCTTTCCCAATCGGTTCATCGCTCAATATAGCAGGTCGGCCATTATCACCGGCTTCTCGGATAGATTGAACAATCGGAACTTGACCTAAAAGCATAGAATTACTTGCTTTTGCCAATTTTTTTCCGCCACCTTGACCGAAAAGGTAATACTTATTATTTGGTAATTCTGCAGGTGTGAACCATGACATATTTTCTACGACACCCAAAATCGGAACATTTACCGAAGGCAACAAGAACATATTCATTCCTTTTATAGCATCCGCCAGTGCAACTTCTTGTGGCGTGGTCACCATAATCACACCTGTAACGGGGACAGTTTGAACTAATGTCAACTGAACATCACCAGTTCCTGGGGGCAAATCTACAATCATATAATCTAATGGTTCCCAAAGACAATCATTAAAAAACTGACGAATTACACCAGCTAATCTTGGCCCACGCAAAACTACTGCCTGTTCTGGTTCAATAATAAAACCCATCGACATTACTTGCATCCCTTCATATTCCAGAGGAACTATTTTCGCCTGTCCGTAAACGTCTTTTACGATTGGTCGTTTGCCTTGTAAACCTAACATCGTAGGAATCGAAGGACCATATAAATCAGCGTCAATCAAACCAACTTTTGCTCCTAAAGCTTTCAAACCCAAAGCTAAATTCACAGCAACAGTAGATTTTCCAACCCCTCCTTTACCAGATGCAACGGCAATAATATTTTTGACGTGTGGCAAAGTGCTATTTGTTAACTGTTGTGAATTTTCTTTTAATGCATTATGAACGTGAACATTTGCTTCTGGATAAGCATACGTCACGGCTTCCATACAAGCAAAATTCAATTCTGATTTATTTGGAGCAGAAAGTGAAGGCAATGCTAAGGTAAAAGAAATACTTGTCCCATCTATTTTTAGGTTTTCAACCATATTCATAGTCACAATATCCTGTCCTGTTTGAGGATCTTTTACACGACTTAACGCTTCAACGATTTTAGTTTTTTCAATTTTCATTTGGTATGCTTATTTCAATTTTCTTACAAAGGTACAAAGTCTATTAACAATTAAAAAGGATTCTGGTTGCTTGTTTATGGTTATAAATGGTTTAGTAAACTTTTAAAGTTTACTAAACCCAACCCTAAAAAACTTAAAAATAAAGTCGTTAATTTGTGATGTGTTTGACACGTTGAGAATAACCATGAAACCATGAAACAATCGAATCTTCATTTAGTAGCTTTTAATGTTCCTTTTCCGGCCAATTATGGCGGTGTGATTGATGTTTTTTATAAGATGAAAGCACTGAAAGAACTTGGTGTGAATGTACATTTGCATTGTTTTCAGTATGGAAGAGAAGAAGCGGACGAATTATTAGCCGTTTGTGAGATGGTTTATTATTATGAACGAAATACTTCTGTTTTTCAGCATTTTTCGGGGTTGCCTTATATTGTAAAATCTCGTATTAATAATGCGTTATTAGATAATTTATTGAAAAATGATTTTCCAATAATTTTTGAAGGTTTGCATTGTTGCGGAATATTGAATCATCCGAAATTGATGAAACGAGTAAGAATGGCTCGAATGCATAACGTGGAATGGCAATATTATGAACATTTGGCGAAGCAAGAAAAACACCTTTTGAAACGATTATTTTTTAAAATTGAAAGTATAAAGTTAAAGCGATTTGAAAAGATAATTCACTCTGCGGATGTTCTACTTCCAATTTCTCCAAACGATACGTTTTATTATGAAACGCATTTTCCGAATACAGAAAGGATTTATGTTCCCGCTTTTCATCCAAATGAAGTGATTACTTCTAAAATTGGAAAAGGGGATTATGCATTGTTTCATGGAGATTTGAGTGTAAAAGACAATGAAGATGCGGCAATTTATCTGATTAATAGCGTTTTTAATGATTTAGACATTCCATTAGTGATTGCAGGTTTAAATCCGTCTGAACGATTATTGGCGAAAGCCAGTGAAAAAGTAAAAATCAAAGCGAACCTAACGCATAAAGCAATGAATGAATTAATTCAAAATGCTCACGTGAATGTTTTGGTTTCTTTTCACTCGGCAGGAATGAAATTGAAATTATTAAACGCCTTATTTAAAGGTCGTTTTTGTGTGGTGAATGAATATTTGGTGGACGGAACAGGAATGGACGAATATTGTTCTGTTGGAAAAGATGCGAAAATATTGAAGCGTCTCCTGACAAAAGCTTTCACGGACACGTTCACCGCAAAGGATATTGCTGAAAGGCAAAAACTAATCAACGGCGATTTATCGAATGAAAAAAGTGCCCGATTAATTATGAATTATAAACCATAGATTATTTTTCGATTTAATGTGAAAATCCAATGCATTCTTAATTTATTTTCACTCAAACTCGCAAAATATGAAAACGTTAAAATAAAAAATCAGAACAAATCGTTTTTGAATCATATCAGTTACTCAACCGATATTTTTTTATGTAGTTTTGTGGTTGATTACTGTGCTTAATACGAGTTTCTAGTCTTGAAAATTATTATAAATTACTATAAATTATTTTGAAAAATTATCAACCTATTAAAAAAATGCGAAGCATTTTCGCTTAAATAAAAACTTGCACAATATGAGTAGTTCGTAGTTTTTAGTTGATTGTGAGTAAGCGAGATAATATATTTTAAATATATTACGATAACT
>CAWVWD010000614.1:0-2944 GCA_963933585.1 uncultured Saprospiraceae bacterium | reverse complement strand
ATCTTCTGGTAAGGCATTAAAAACAGATTCATTGATTTCATCTTCTATTTTTTCTTCGATAATATCTATTTCTACATCATAAATAACGTCTTTAATGATAATTTCATCATTAGATGTAATATCCTCCAGAGGTTCGTTTGATTCTGTTATAATATTTTCCGTTTCTGAAATATCAGTTTCGGCTGGTATTTCAGCTGTAATTTCGATATTTTTTTTCACTTTCGATGTATATTTTGCATCAGAAACCTTCACGAAATCCATTAATTGTTGAGGCGTTTTCTTTGGGTATTTCCACCAGTCGATTGACCACACAGAATGATATTGAAATCCTTGTGCGGTGATAATATCTCTCAATAATTTATCCCAAACGTAATCGCCTTTCGGAAAACGCCAAAAGAAACTATCAATCACAGCAGCGACTGGCGGTCCGTCTTCATGTGCGGATTTTATCCAGAAATCGGCTTTTGCCAAATTAAAATAGATGCTATCTTGAATTCTATTTTCTTGATATTTATTATCCATCGTTTTCCTAATCTCGTGGACTAAATCATTTTCACGATAATAGGTAGATTCATAATTAGAATGTAATCCTGCCAAGATAGACGCACCTTTATCGGTGTCATTCTCTTGAATGGAATTGGCGAAAGCCATCAAGTTACATAATAGATTTAAACCATTATTCGTATAATTAAATCGATTTTCATCAATGAAATCATTTTTTAGCGAGGTACAAATAATTAACTTTTCTTTGACGGAAGTCATTAAGTGGTATAACCAATATTCACCGTCTTCATTTTTTAAGAAACTGAAATCTACGTCAATCGTAGAATTACTGCTGAATGTCGTACTGGCAATCGTAATATCAAATGACTTTCCAACAATATCTTCCAAAGCACAAACCTTCAAGCCATTTCGCTCAAAGTGAGAAATGATAGCGTGACCTTCAATTTCGGCTTCTTTAATACGCGATAATTGCTCAATCAAATGATTCCGCTGTGCTTTATTGAAACAAACGATGCCGACTTTTGGTAAATACTTAGCGTTACTTGACTTTAAACCTTGAAGGATTTTAATGATTTCATTCGCTTCTATTTCATTGTATAAGTTATTTTCATCTACATGCCCTTCAACCGTTCTCAGCGATAACTCAAAATTAATTGGTTTGGTAGAAATACTTCGTATCAATTTTCCTCGATGGAATGCTCGATTGATGAAATCTGAATAGAACTGTTTGTCAACTGTTTCGTAAGGCAACAAATAATTTTGATAATTATCGGTGGTGTATTCCATCAATGTTTCAGACTTGTCTTTCTTTTTTAATTTGCCAGAACCGGAAACAATTGTTTGTTTTCCCATCAATAATAAAGGGTAACCTTCACTCACCGTAATATCGTCTGCTTCCAAAATGATGACAGCCTCGTAACTATTTTTTGCTAAATAATTTGCTGCAATATCTGGAGTCGTACAGAGTACAGGAATGATGTCCAAAATTGTTTCTTTATAACTTTGCATCATTCGTTCCATTGGGATATCAAATAAACCAGACGGAACTCGCTTTCCAAAATACGTATTGAAACCCATTTTATCCTCCCGACGTAAATCTCTCAAAACTGCTGAGCGACGATGTGTCCAGTAGTTTTCGATTTTTCGGGGAATGAAAGCTTGTAGTTTCTCATGATTTTCAAAATATTGATTGAAAATCATATCATTATTTGGAATTGATTCATTTTGATATTGGGATAAAATCTGATGCAAAAACCAACTATCAAAAGCTTTTTCCCAATTATTTGGTTTTGTCGTAATAAATGCTTTCAGCATTATTCGGTTCGGTTCGCTCAATTCTAGCCAAAAGACTTTCCAATCATAGTAAGCACTAAAATCTCGTAGATTGAAATTCAAGCTCTCTAATTGATCCATAATTCGTTCTAAAGACATCTTATTATTAATTACAAAACCTTCGCTTATTTCGTAATCATTTTTGAATAATTTCGTGTCATTAAGATTCGTAACTACTGCCGATAATTGTGCATTAAGTTCGGTTAGTTGTGACTTATAGTCTAAATCT
Source organism: uncultured Saprospiraceae bacterium (assembly GCA_963933585.1). Lineage (GTDB taxonomy): Bacteria > Bacteroidota > Bacteroidia > Chitinophagales > Saprospiraceae > CAWVWD01. The sequence goes on along the minus strand of CAWVWD010000614.1, from coordinate 879 downwards.
GGATGAATCGTCTGTACAGACAAACGTTGGATTTCATTATGGATAATTACAGGAAAATCCTGTTTCCAGTTTCGTAAAGAAATTTTAAAATCTTCTAAGTTTTCTGAAATTTTATCAAATGTCAAACTACTTGAGATTTCCGAAAAACTGTAATCAAAGTATCGTTTATTATAATACCTTGTTTTTAAGTCTTCAAATCGTTTTAAGAGTTCTTTTTTAGATTGTAAATTAGTGCGAGAACGTTCTGAAAAGGCACTAAATAATTTCAATTTAGTATTTTTAATAAAATTCCATTTATTGAAATCTTCTCCAAATCGCTGTTTATTATCCGCTATATTTTCTTGAATATCAATAGCTTCTGTACTTAGGTCGGTGTGATAACTTTCGTAGATACTTTGAAGTGCTTGTCCATACTCTTCAATGTGCATGACGAAATTATGGTATAACTCACTAATAGATTTATCATGCGTTTCGATTTGGTTTCGAGTGAAATTTTCTGCCGTTTTCTTATCATCTTGCGTAAAAATATCAAAATGTAAAACTTCCAAAGGATGTCGTAAGGTATTGACATCTTGATAAAGTTGTTTACCTTTTAAAACGATATTTTTTAATGTCTCATACGATTGAGAATTATACGTATAATCGGTTGATAAAAGCTGAGAGTTTAATAATTGACGACCTTCTTCGCCATGATTTTTTAGAAAGTCACCGATTAGTTCTATCCAAGTTTTATCTTTAAAAATGACTTGATTCAACGCATCATGCATGGAATCTAACTTTCCTTGCAGGCGATTGGCAATATTTAAAGTCAATTGAAATTCCTCTTCATCGAATGGCAAATGTTTTTTTGTGCTTTCGCCTAATTGTCGAAGAAATGCA
>CAWVWD010000613.1:0-2946 GCA_963933585.1 uncultured Saprospiraceae bacterium | reverse complement strand
TATTTTTGTGATGGATTATGCTTTTGGAGAACAGGCTTTTGAGTTGATGGATGAATTATTGAAACCCTACGAAAATGGTGTTTTTATCCCGTTGAACGTTCAATCGATTGCGATAATGGGAAAAGCTGGAATTTTGGAAGGGGACAAAGGCGATATTATGTTGCCTTACGCTCATATTTTTGAAGGAACGGCAGATAATTATCCTTTTGAAAATGATTTATGCATTGAGGATTTTAAAGGTCTAGGTGTTCAAGTTCGAGAAGGTGCGATGGTTTCGGTATTAGGAACTTCGCTTCAAAATAGAGATATTTTAGACTTTTTTCATAAGTCAAGCTGGAAAGTTATTGGTCTGGAAATGGAAGGTGCACATTATCAAAAAGCAATTCAAGCGGCTGCAAAAATCCGTCGAAATATAAAATCTGATGTGACGGTTCGTTATGCGTATTACGCTTCGGATAATCCGTTACTTTCGGGGCAGACGTTGGCATCAGGAAGCCTTGGCTTAGTTGGTGTCCGTCCGACTTATTTAATAACGGGAAGATTCTTGGAAAAAATATTGAGTTAAATAACTCTCCCAGGTTATCCTGGTTTTTCTCGGGACAGATTTTGCAGATAACGCAGATTCCTTTTTAAATTATTACTAAACGTAATAATTCGACGAATCGAGATAACGATATTTTTAATTTTTCCAAAGGTAAAATGAAAAGAAAAAAATCTCCGTTATTTGCGAAATCAGCGGGAGATTTTTTTTAATGCAAGATTCGATAAATCAATTCTCGCATTAATTCACTTTCGGTTGTACTGTCTCGATTGACTCCTTTTGATTTCATGTCGTATTCGTGAAGTAAACTAATGACTTGTTCTGTTTTGGGTTTGTTGTAATTTTTGGCGGCGATTTTATAATCCTTTAGAAAATAAGAAGACCGCATTCCGAGAGCCGCAGCGATTTCATTATCAGAACCATTTTTTACAGAATGATAAATATATATTTTACTAAAGAAACCGTACAATGAACTGACAACCATGACCATTGGACCTGATTTTGGGTTGGACTTGAAGTAATTCAGAATACGTTGCGACTTTTCGATCTGTCTGCTTCCCAAGGCTTTTTGTAATTCAAAAACATTGTAATCTTTACTAATTCCAATATTGTCTTGAATGTGTTTTTCGGTAACTTGCGTGCCTTTCGGCAAATTAATCATCAACTTATCCAACTCATTGGAAATCTTCGACAAACTCGTTCCCAAATATTCCACGACTAATTCCGACGCATTCGAAGCTAAAGTGTATCCTTTCTCTTTCAAATAACCGGTTGCCCAATCTGCAATTTTATTTTCGTATAATTTCTTGGACTCAAAAACGACCACGTTTTTACTTGCCGTTAAAGCTTTGGCGAATTTCGTTCGTTTATCGAACTTTTTATGTTTGAAAGCGATGACCAAAATTGTGGTTGGCATTGGCTGTTTGATATAATTTTCCAATTTTGCCAAATCCTTCATTTCTTGTGCTTCCTTAATGAGAATCACTTGATGATCCGCCATTATTGGGTAACGTCTTGCGGAATCCAAAATTTGTAAATGATTGCCTTCTTTTCCATACAAAACCGTCATATTAAATGACTTTTGGTCTTCACTTAATACCTTATGTTCTATGTGATTCGCAATCGCATCAATATAAAAAGGTTCGTCACCGTGAAGAAAGTAAATTGGTGCGAAATCCTTTTTTTTAAAAGCAGCTTGTATGTCTTTGAAAGTCAAAATTCTTTTGAACTATTAATTATGAATGAATTATAAATTATTAACGCTCCAACGCAATCGTCAAAACGATAAATAATTCATAATTAAAACTAATCGTATTTATTAAAAAAGCTCCACCAACGCATTGTTAAAACGCCAATAATGGCTTCTTTGAAAATATTCAGATTCATTTTGGAAACACCTTCTTCACGATCTTTGAAGGTAATCGGAACTTCTTTGATAGAAAAACCTAATTGGCGAGTAGCGAATTTCATTTCGATTTGGAAAGCGTAACCGATGAATTTAATTTTATCCAAATTCAAAGCTTCCAAAACCTTTCGGGTATAACAAACAAAACCTGCTGTTGGATCTTTTACTGGCATCCACGTTACGGTTCTTACATAAAGTGACGCACCGAAAGACATTAGAATTCTATCCATTGGCCAATTAACCACTTTGCCACCTTTCGTATAGCGAGAACCAACCGACATATCCGCACCGTTTTTACACGCTTCGTAGAGTTCGACTAATTTTTCGGGCGGATGCGAAAAGTCTGCATCCATCTCGTAAATATATTCGTAACCTCGTTTTAAAGCCCAACGAAAACCATGAATATAAGCTGTTCCTAAGCCCAGTTTTCCTTGTCGTTCTTCGATATGTAATTGCCCCGGAAATTCCTTTTGTAATGTTTTGACAATGTCACCAGTGCCATCAGGCGAACCATCATCCACGATTAATAGATGAAAATCTTTAGGCAAGTTAAACACCGTTCGAATCATTTTCTCGATGTTTTCCTTTTCGTTATAAGTTGGTATGACTACAAGGCTATCTGACACGTTTTGTAATGTTTGTTTTTTAATTGATTAATGGTATTGGTAAAAAAACCTATACACCTTTACACCTAAAAACCTTTATTCCTCTAAAAAAGGTTTTTCGATTGCCAAAAATAGATAAAACATTTTGAAAAATGGCTGCTAATTACTGGTTTCTTTGTTAGGATTATCTTAAATGCCTAACGAAAAAAAGTGATTGGATTTATTAAAAATCCAATCACTTTTAAGAAAATGATAACTTTGAAAAACTCAAAGCAATGTTTATTGACGATTTATTTTCAATATCAATTATTCTTTAAAATTCCAACGAGCAGATAAACCTAAGCCACAACTTAAGTTTATCTGCTCGTTGGAATTTTAAAGAATAATTGATATTG
>CAWVWD010000612.1:0-2949 GCA_963933585.1 uncultured Saprospiraceae bacterium | reverse complement strand
GTAGTACAAATTGGGAAAGTGATTCGGGAGTAATCGTTCAATTTACCACAGAGTTAGAGGATTTTTTAAAGCGTTAAAAAAAAGTTGCTGCCTATAAAAAAGGTAAAACGTACAAATTATACGTCCTACCTTTTTCTACTTTCAAAGTGATAAAAAACGCCATTAAACGCCTAAAAATCTGTGGTTAATATTATTTAAATTTAATATTATTCGACAAATCTGCTTTTCCTTCCAAATAATCCAACAAATCAACTGATAATGTGACCGTTTTGTCATCATTAGAAGTTATCGATTTTGCATTACTTACTTTTTTCGTTTTGCCGGGCAAATTGACAACGGTCGTATATTCTGCACCTTGAAGCATCATTTTCATCATTTCGCCACCTTCCTCTTCCATCACTTTCGAAAGTTCGCTGCTACTTTCCTGTTTTGCGCGAGTCAATGATTTACTAAACAATTTTTTCTTGAAAGTAAAAGGACTTCCTGCACCCGAATTACCGATTAAACCCATCGAGCCTAACATTTCTGCGGTTTCGTCTGTTTCCAAAAGTTTCGATAAGTTTTTTAAGAAAAAATCGACCTCTTCGATTTTATCAAAATCCAAAATGAAACTAATATTTCCTACTTTTTCCTTTTCGCTAATCTTGGAAATCAATCGAACTTTCTTCCAAAATTCTGGCTTTTCCATATCTTCTAGTTGACCATTTGCCTCCATCGTCAAGTAAGCATTCATCACCGTATCAACCTCGATTTTATCATCGCCTATTTCTTCTGTCATACTACGAGCTTGATCCATAACACCTAACTCCATCAGAGCTGTGATATCAATTGTATATGAAAATGTACCAGAACCATCCTTATTTAAGGTCAATTCTTCAATAATCGAGATACAACTGGTCGCCATGATTGTAATGGCAACAATTACTAATAATTTTAATTTCTTCATTTTATTTGTTTTTGGAAGGTATAAAAGCGTCTTGGCACTTAGTAGTAAGTCAAATTAATCATGTCGGTATTCTTTGACAAAATATTGCCAATAACTTCGTTAAAATTTATTTTCATAACGATAGCTATGCAAAGAAATTTTGCCTCGTTCTCGACAAATTTTGATGCAAAATATACTCGACACTATTAACTTGACTTGCGACTTAGGTATAAAGGTGAAACGACTGCAAACGATTAAAAAAAAACTGTTACAACGATAAAATCTATAAACCTCTATACCAAAATACTTATAAACCTTTATTATATATTTACTAAAAATTCCATTGTATCTACGCCATCAGCGTAATCAGAAAGGGAAGGAACTTGGGTTCCTCCAAATTGTATATTTGATATATTTCCAATCGGGTTTTTCGATACAACGCATTGAATTTCGGACTCATGAGCTTTTAGTTTTTCTTCCAAAACCGTTTTATCGTCATAATAACTGAAGTGCATCTGTGCGATTCGAGATTGAAAACCTTCATTTTCCGATAACAACATACAGGTTCCAAAAATTGTTGGAATCTTATTCATAGTCATTAACGTAAAATTATAATCGTAATTATTTTTGTATTTGTTGTGATAAACAATTTCATTAAATGAATGAAAAGCTTCAATTAATGGTTCAAAATTATAATCTTTTGGTACAAATAATTTAGAAACATTTCGACATCCTAAACCAAAATATTCAAAAACATCATTTCCGAATTCCTTCAATTCCTCCATTGTTTCATCGCCCGAAAGTACAGCAACCGAAGTTCTGTTTTTACGGATGATATTCGGAACTTTACTAAAATAAGCTTCAAAATATCGAGCTGTATTATTTGAACCAGTTGCAATTACAGCACCAAAGTCGGTCAAACGCTCTATTTTTTCAATATAATTTTGAATGTTTGGATTAATGTCAATCAATGTATTAAATACGAATTCCATCAAAACCGTATCTTTGTCCGATAATTTTATTTTTGCCTTGTGTCCGGTTATAAACACACACATAAAATCATGGAATCCAACCAACGGAATATTTCCCGCCATCACTAAGCCAACTGCTTTCGGTGTGTCCGTTTTTATATCATAGGCTTTCACCCAATTTTCTAATTTATCTTTTTGTAAAAATGCGTCTGCAATATTTTGAATCGCCTTTCGGCAATTTTCAATCGTAAACCATCTATTATGAATATAAGCCTGCTGAACCACCGATTCCAATTTTTCATCATTCGAATTCAAGCGATTTCCCAATTCCACTAAAGCGTCAATTCTCTCTTGTAAAGTCATAGAATATTCTCATTTTATTTCTGCAAAGATAATGCTTTTATAAATATTTAGGAAATAAACGGATTTTCGTAAAAAAATCAGGTAGATTTTCTATTCAAAAATAAACCCTTCAAACCTTATCTCCCTTATCCTGTTCAATAGGAACTTAAAAACAATCAAAAAATTATCAAAACTTGAAAAAGCTAAAACTCATATTAGGTGATCAACTGAATCACCAACATTCGTGGTTCGATGAAAAAGCAGACGATACACTCTTTGTGATGATGGAAATGCGACAGGAAACAGATTATGTCCGACATCATATTCAAAAAGTTGTAGGTTTTTTTTTGGCGATGCGACATTTTTCGGAAGCTATAGAAAGTAAAGGTTTTCAAGTCAAGTATTTTAAATTAGATGATGCTGATAATTGTCAAAATATAAACGAGAATCTTAATTTTCTAATTCAACAATACGATATTCCACATTTTGAATATCAATTACCTGACGAATATCGCTTAGATGAGCAATTGAAAGCATATTGCGAGAAGCTAAACGGAAACGGCACTACCACGAAAGTCGTTGATACGGAACATTTCTTGAGCGAACGCATGGAAGTACACGAAACTTTCAAAAATAAAAAGACTTACTTGATGGAAACTTTCTATCGAAATATGCGCCGTAGATATCATATTTTAATGGAAGACGATGGTA
>CAWVWD010000611.1:0-2953 GCA_963933585.1 uncultured Saprospiraceae bacterium | reverse complement strand
AGGAATTACCAACTGAGAAAAAGGAAGAACCTGCGAATTATGTTTTTATTGGTGAAGGAATGTATTTGGATTCTGCCGATTTGAGTACGCTGTTGACGTTTGCTGAAAATGGAAATAATGTTTTTATTTCGAGCAAAAGTATTGATGATGAATTGATGGAAGAGCATTTGTATAGTTACACGATTGCTTGTGATGGAACGTATTGGGAAGGTTATAATTCTGAATCCGACACGTCATCAATTTTGAATTTCTATCATCCGAATTTGACGGAAGATGAAGGAACAGTTTTTAAATATGTCGAAAATTTTGAGACGCAACCTTATCGTTGGCATTTTATTGATGATATGTATTTTTGTGATTACGAATATGAGGATTTTTTAGAGATTGGAGATATTGATGATTACTTGGTGAACTTTGTGAAAGTGCCTTATGGCGAAGGGAATTTCTATTTACATACAACGCCTTTGGCTTTTACCAATTACCATATGGTGGAGGAATACGGATTGGAGTATGCAGATAATATTTTCGCTCATTTATCCGATGGCGATATTTATTGGGATGCGTTTAATCATGTTGGCGAGTTATCGAATAGTAACAATAATGACGATGGTTTTGATGATTTATTTCAGCCGGTAAGCCTTTCTGATGATAGTCCGTTGCAATATATTTTGTCGCAAGATTCGTTGCGTTGGGCTTGGTATTTATTGTTAATAATGGCGTTTTTATATTTGATTTTCAGAGCGAAACGTCGTCAGCGAATTATTCCAGTTCGAGAACCAAATACGAATACTTCTTTAGAATTTATCGAAACAATCGGTCGATTATATTTCCAACAGAATAATCATTTGAAATTAGAAGAACAGAAAATGAAACTGTTTTTGAACTTCATTCGAGATCGTTATCATCTTCCAACGCATAATATTGATGATAAATTAATCGAGAAATTAGCAGCGGTTTCTGATGTGAAAATGGATAAGGTGAAAAGCATTTTTGCTTTGTATAAGAGTCATTCTAAAAAGGGAGAAATCTTTGAAGAACAGTTGATTAACTTCCATCAAGCGATGGATTATTTTTATAAGAATTGTAAGTAAGAAAGGTTTAAGGGTTTTGACCGTTTTTACGAAAATCATAATACGAAAACATCGAAAATCATTATAAATAAGACATATAATAATGGAAGAAAATTTAGATTATCACCACGAAGAAAATGAGCAGCCGCAAGAGCAAGATGTTACAACGCCATCAAATGACTTGGATGTTTCTCGTATTAGCAACGCTGTGGATAATATTAGAAATGAGATTCAAAAAGTCGTTGTTGGTCAAGATGAAACGATTGATCTATTGTTAGCAGGAATTTTTGCGAATGGACATATCTTAATGGAAGGTGTTCCGGGAATTGCAAAAACCTTGATTGCGAATCTTTTGGCAAAGACCATTGCAGTTGATTTTAATCGAATTCAATTTACACCGGATTTGATGCCGTCAGATGTGATTGGAACGACGATTTATAATTTGAAAACATCGGAATTTACATTCAACAAAGGACCGATTTTTTCAAATGTTGTTTTGATTGATGAGATTAATCGCTCACCTGCGAAGACGCAAGCTGCGTTGTTTGAAGTGATGGAAGAAGCACAGGTTACGGTAGATGGCGAAACGTATAAAATGGATTATCCGTTTTTCGTTGTGGCAACTCAAAATCCGATTGAACAAGAAGGAACGTACAAATTACCGGAAGCTCAGCTAGATCGTTTTATGTTCAAAATCAACTTGGAATATCCGACTTTTGAAGAAGAAAAGGAAATCTTGATGCGTTTCAAGAATGATTTTTCGATGAGAAAAAGAGAAGAGGTAAAAGCTGTTTTTTCTGCAACAGAAATTCGGGAATGTCGTGCGATTGTGGAAAGTGTTTTCATCAAGGATGAATTGTTACATTACATCGCAGCGATTGTTAATAATACAAGAAATAACGGCGATTTATTCTTAGGTGCGTCGCCTCGTGCGTCATTGGCAATGATGAAAACGTCAAAAGCGATTGCCGCTATGAACGGACGAGATTTTGTTACGCCAGATGATATTCGTATGGTCGCTTATCCTGTTTTGAATCACAGAATCATCCTAACGCCAGAGCGTGAAATGGAAGGTTATACGACAAAGGATTTGGTGGAAGATATTATTAAGAAGATTGAAGTGCCGAGGTAAGTTTCATGGTTTCATTGTTGTCGCCTTCGGCTTATGGTTTCATTGTTAATTAAAAAGAGGAGGATGAAAAAACAAATTTTATTGATATTAGCATCGGGGTTATTTACAGTAAATCTTTACAGTCAAATTGATTCGGTTTTTTCAAAGAAATCTTTAGAAGAACAGATAAATATTATCAAAAGTGAATTGATAAAAGATACAATCGAATTTGATAAAAAGGACTTGATACATCGTGTAATTGGAACTCAAAACTCGGATAGTTATGGTAAATTATATATTATTAATGGAAAACAGTTTTTTAAATCAGATATAGTTGATAGACATTGTATTGAAGATTTTATCAAAAATTATCTTAAAGAATCGAATGTTATCAGCATTGAAAAATTGAACAGCGAGGTAAGTGCAGCACTATATGGAGGTTATGGAGAAAATGGAATAGTTATAATAAGGTTAAAGAAACTTAAAAAGGCTAAAACTACTCAATGTAATTTTGAATTAAATAGAAAATTGGTAGGAAGTAATTATTATCAACCAAATGGTTTAATGATTCGAGATTAATTAAAAGATAAAAACAGTTTAAAATTTATAAAAATGGCTTATCAACAGCAAGACATTAAGAACGAAAAAATACAGAACTATAAGTTACTCTCTGACATGTATAGAGATCCTTATTTTCCTAATCATGTAGTTCCTATGGGAAAAGATGTTTTGGTGAAATTGTGCTTAGATATTGAAAAACAAAAACCCAAAA
>CAWVWD010000610.1:0-2954 GCA_963933585.1 uncultured Saprospiraceae bacterium | reverse complement strand
GTGCAGGAAGTCTTGGCGGAGGAAGTGGATTTGTTAATGGTTGATGAGTTTCAGGATACGAGTCCGATTCAGTTGGAGATATTTTGGAAGTTGTCGCAGTTTGCGAAATACTCGATTTGGGTTGGTGATCCGAAACAAAGTATTTATGGTTTTCGTGGTGCAGATCCTGAATTAATGTTAGCCATTATTAAGGAAACCGGTGGCGTAAAACCCGAGGATATTCAAAAGAAATCTTGGCGTTCTCGTTCGGATTTGGTTCATGCGGTGAATGCCATTTTTGTAAAGGCTTTTCCCGATTTACCAATGGAGCAAATTGCCTTAGAACCAGCACCGCCAAAGGTTAAAGCAAAAGAGCCATTCCAGTTAGATAATGCCTTGATTCATTGGCATTTCCAAAAAGATTCTCCGGGAAAAAGAATGCCTGGAAAACCATGGATGGAAAATTGTATTGCGGAGAATATTAAAACGGAATTACTGGAAAAGGGCGTTCAAGTTATGCCGAGAGATGGTGGTAAAACGCGTCCGGTTCGTCCTGGAGATATTGCGGTTTTGTGTCGCTCGAATCACGAATGTTTGTCGATGGCGGAATCTTTACACCGTTCAGGATTGAAAGCGGCAATTGCTCGAAATGGCTTATTAAAAACGGCGGAATCTCATTTGATTTTGGCGTGTTTGAAATTCGTTTTGAATCAAGCAGATTCGTTGTCGATTGCGGAAATTCTGTTATTGGCAAGTAAAAAAGATATTGAAACAATCATTGAACATCGTTTGGATTTCTTGGATAAACGAGAAAGTAAATATGAAAAATGGGCGAACGATGATGAATTTATTGAGCGTTTGCATGCTTTGCGAAAGGAGGTTTTAGAATTATCAAGTACGGAAATTTTGAATTTGGTCATTGAAACGTTGGATTTGCGACGAATTATTGCTGGTTGGGGAAACCTCGAACAGCGATTTGCGAATGTGGATGCGTTGCGTCGTTATGCCTTGCAATATGAAGAGAATTGTAACCGATTACACACAGCGGCTTCGCTTGGCGGATTTTTGTTGTGGCTGAGTGATTTGGAATCGAACGGTATTGATAATCAAGGTTCTGGAGCGGGTTCGGATGCGGTAAATGTGTTGACGTATCATAAAAGTAAGGGTTTAGAATGGGAAGTGGTGGTTTGTCATTCATTGGAACAAAACCTGCGGGATGATGTCTGGGGCGTTTCAATTGTGTCAGAAAATGATACGATTGATTTAAATAATATTTTGGGGAATCGTTGGTTGCGATATTGGTTAAACCCATTTGCAGATCAAATTGGTAAGACGAATTTGGAGAAAAACATTAACGAAAGTGATGCCAAAAAACAAGCAACAAAAGCGGCTTTGGCAGAAGAAGCACGGCTATTATACGTTGGTTTGACTCGTGCAAGAGATTATGTAATTATTCCATCTCGTCAATATAAATTCACAAAATGGCTGAATCGTTCTTGGTTCGAAGGGAAAGAAGACCTTCAGGTTTTAGATCCATATTTGGCAGGAAATGGGGATACTGGAACATATGAAAGTCCATGGTTTTGGAATGATGAAAATATTCCAATTGATACCGATATTAAGGTTTTTGGAGAGTTATTCCCGTACACGGAAAATCCACCTGAAATCATTGATTATTTTAGCGAACGTGCTGAAGTAAAATCACATTCTCCATTTTCAATTGATACAGATAAAGACGATTTTAAAAAAGAATTTACATTCAAGTACCTTTCTGAGAAACAATATTCTGATTCAATTCAACTGAAAGAAGAAGCGAGTGAATATATCGTGGCGAAAGTCGTCAAAGCGTTTTTGTGTGCGGACAGTATGAAGCGACAAACAGACGAACGCCTTGAGATGGCGACGATTCTGAATAATAATTTTGGTGGAACAGAAATGGTTGACCCAAAATCTATCGTCGGTTTATCGCAGCGATATTATACTTATTTGCAACAAGAATATACGATTAAAGCGGTTTATCGAAAACATCCTTTACAACTTATTCATAATGGTCGATTGTTTGAAACAATCGTTGATTTAATTGCGATTACGGACAAGGGAATTCTGATTGTTCAGAATTCGGGATTTGCTGGAAAGCATAAAGAATGGAAAAAGAAAGCGAAGGAATTAGCAAGTTGGATGTATTTAACGAAGAAAGCGGTTGCGGCTCATTTTGGTGCAGAACAGCCGATTTCGACTTGTTTACATTTTGTGATGACTGGCGGTTTGGTCGAGTTTGAAGTGAAGGTGAAAGTGGTTCAGGGGAGTTTATTTTAGGGTTCCTCACGGCGTTTTGGGCGTTTTATAGCGTATTTTTATTGCTTCGCAATTTTTTTGTTTGACAATAATCATTTTTATGATTGACCTGTCATGCAATTTGATATTATGAATTAATACGATATAAAAAATTTCTCATAAAACGTTGAAAATAAAATCATTGATTACTTCGATAAAATCGAAGTAAATATTCTTCAGACAGAATCTACGGGATACTTTAATGACAAGCCGTTAATTTAGTTTCTTGCTCGCAAAAAACACCTTGCTTATCCTGTAAATCCTGTCCAAAAGAAATAAAATTAGCTTGTCTAATTTATTTATTATAAATACAAAAAATGGAATTAAACTATAAACAATTCGGTCAAGGCGAACCGATTATCATATTACACGGACTTTTTGGGACTTTGGATAATTGGCAAACGATAGCGAAACAATTAGCGGAGCACTATATGGTTTATATTATCGACCAAAGAAATCATGGAAAATCGCCACATGATGATGCGTTTTCTTATCAGATTTTAGCGGACGATTTAAAGCATTTTATGGAATCTAAATGGATTTACAAAGCAACGATTATCGGTCATTCGATGGGCGGAAAAACGGCTATGCGTTTTGCATTGGACAATCCAGATATGGTTGACAAATTGGTTATCGTGGAT
>CAWVWD010000609.1:0-2960 GCA_963933585.1 uncultured Saprospiraceae bacterium | reverse complement strand
TTAATAATAGCCAAACGGCAGTCTTTTATCATTAAAAATTGTTAGAACCATTACGGTAGTTGAAAGCCGAGGTTGCTCAGATTATAATTTGCTTAGGTTCAATAAAATAGTCAAAGAATCGAATTGACTTGTGATTTTTATTTACATTTAAGCATCACTTTACGAAAAATCAAAAAATAACAACCGTGAAATCAAAATTTAAATTCTCCGCCTTTCTATTACTTTTAGTAATGACAAGCTGTAATGAAGGCATTTCTAACACGAAAAACCAGATACAAGATGAAGGACAAGAGACACAAATCGTTCAGCAAATAGAACTACAAACCACCACTAAAATAGTCCTCGCTACTTATCAAGATGCAACAGTTTATGCTGGTCGAACAGATTACACTTTTGAGGATGAAATTGGTGGAATGCTGCTTATCGAAGGAAATAGCTTTGAGCGAGAGCCAATTATCGAAGTTCCAAATAATATGGTCGACCCTAGTGAAGAGCTTGATGGACTTCCAGGTGGAAACCCTGCTTTAATTGGGAAACGCTTTAAATTATATTATAATGACGATGGAAGTATTTTTAAACTTGAATTAGAAGAAAAATAATCGTTTATATAAACGGACTTCCAATAAACCTAAAACATTTTGGAGAACGCCGATTTTGCTATTTTTGCAGATAAAAGCGGATTCTTGTCTTTCTAATTATTATAAATATGATGAAAATAATCCACAGAAATCCACTTTATTCGCAGAATCCGTATCCTCCATATCTCTATATTTCAACAAAAGTAAAAACATGAAATTTTTATTATTAATAATTATATTTTTAATCCGTATCAATTCCGCTTTCGCACAAGACTTCTACTTTGGTGCGGATATGTCTTATATCAATGAAATGGAAGATTGTGGTGTTATTTTTCATGAAAATGAAGAAGCTAAAGAGGCACATGAAATTTTCAAAAATCACAATTGTAATTTAGTTCGATTGCGACTTTGGCACACACCGGATTGGCACGATAACCTCAATGATGGCAAACGTTACAGTGATTTATCTGATGTGAAAATATCAATTGCGAAAGCAAAGAAACAAGGTATGAATGTCTTGTTAGATTTTCATTTTTCGGATAATTGGGCCGATCCAAAACATCAGGTTGTTCCCGCTGCTTGGGCAAATATTGTAGATGACTTGGATATTTTAAAAGATAGTTTATATCAATATGTTTATTCGACTTTAACGGTTTTAAATAAGGAGAATCTACTGCCGGAAATGGTTCAAATCGGTAATGAAACCAATAAAGGAATTTTACAATCAGAGAAAGATAATGAAACTTGGAAATTAGATTGGGAACGTAACGCAATATTATTTAATCAAGGTATAAAAGCCGTTCGTGATTTTGAAAAAACATATCAAAAATCCATTAAAATAATGCTTCATGCTGCTGCTCCTGAAAATACAGAATGGCTAATTGAAGGATTTCAAAAAAGTGGTATAACCGATTTTGATATCATTGGAATATCCTATTACTGGGCTTGGCACAAACCAACGTCAATTAAAGAAACAGGTGCCATCGTTAGAAACTTACGAGCAACTTATCCCGAAAAAGAAGTTATCATAGTGGAAACGGGTTATATATGGACGACAAAATGGAACGATAACGCAGCTAATATTATCAGTGCAACACATCCAGATTATGAACCTGCAAGTCCTCAAAATCAACGAGATTGGTTGATTGATATGACGCAAGAAGTCATTAAAAATGGAGCAAAAGGTGTCGTTTATTGGGAACCTTGCTGGGTTTCCAGTCCATGCTCAACTCGATGGGGACAAGGTTCGCATCAAGAACACGCTACTTTTTTTGATTTTGAAAACAACTTACTACTCCCCGGTGGAATCGAATGGATGACACATGATTATGATTTCAATGTAAATACAGGAAATTCCATTGAAAAAATTGTCATTTTAACCAATAGCTTTTCGGGAGATATTACGATTCAGCAAAATGGAGAACCTTCTGAAGTTGAATTTACTTTGATGAATTCGGCAAACGATATTATCATAACAGGAATTTTTTCCTCTAAAACCAATCATTTAAAAATAGATAAAATGCCATTCGGTGTTTATACAATGATTGTTAAATCAGATGAAAAGCCCTTTAAAAAGGTATTTAATTATAATCCAGAATAAGATTTGGTCTAAAAATCGAACAATTCCCATTTTGATAATATATTTGTATGATTTTTCGCTAGAAAAACACTTTGCCAGTTAAAAATTTATACTAAATTAATAATTATGTACTTTTTGTATTATTAGTTATTTTAAAACCACCGTAAAAAAAATTATATTAATTAAGTGAAGTTCTTTGAAAAATTAGTAGAAAAACAGAACTCTAAACCTTCATCGATTAGATGAACTAAAAGTTCTAAAGTAAAAGTGTAGAATGAAAATTCACGCTCATCCTCACGGATTCGCTGAGTATATTTTCTAATTGGATTATCCTTGAATTGTGCTGCTAAGCATCCATGATTTTTGATGGCCAATGAAGGGAAAATATTAAAGGAAACGGTTCTTCACATTCTTTATGATGCCATAATAAAAAATTGACATACTTAAATCATTGTTTTCTAAACCCTACATCATTGAAAAACAAAGTGTTATGTGTTTTATCTACGCTCATGCCTTTTGCACTGAAGGAGTCGCAATTTTCATAAAATACGATATTGTTTGTAGTTCTAAAAACGTAATCCCAGTATATTAAGGGCAAACGCATCAAAATAATGATTTCGATTTTGCGTTGTTTTTGGATTGGCATTTTTGATTTTAGGCTGAAAGTATTGGAAAAGCGTTAAGAACAGACTGGTGTTTGAGCGAAGCGAGTTTCAGTCTGTTTAGCTTTTGCAATACTTTCAGCCGTAAAAAATCAATCAAGCCTTGACCCGCCTGCTGCTTGTCGGGCAGGTTTTTGCTTC
>CAWVWD010000608.1:0-2961 GCA_963933585.1 uncultured Saprospiraceae bacterium | reverse complement strand
ACTCCTGAAAAGGTAGAAGCTGTAACTCCAGAAGAAGTACAAACAGAAACTCCTGCAAAGGTAGAAGCTGCGACTCCGGAAGAGGTAAAAGTGGAAACTCCTGTGAAGGAAAAAGCGGTAGCTACTAAAAAAGTAAAAACAAAAACTCCTGCAAAGGTAGAAGCTGTAGCTCCTAAGAAAGTAGAAGTGGAAGTAGAAGCTCCTGTGAAGGAAGTGACGTCTGATGAGGAAGAATAAATTAAGATACTTAAAGTGATGACTTGAATTCAATCACTTGCCTATAATTTTTGTAGGTTATATAATTTTTTCAATCCGAATTGGGAACTTCTCAATTCGGATTTTTTATGTCTAACAACGCCATTTTATGAAAAAGCTCACGAATAAAGTAATTGCGATAACTGGAGCCGGTTCAGGAATCGGACGAGAATTAGCCATTCAGCTAGCTCAAAAAAATGCTATTCTTGCTTTGAATGATTTTAATTCTGAAAGTCTTGCCGAAACTGTCGAATTACTAAACTTGCCGAAAAATCAAGTTAGTCAGCACGTTTTTGATGTTGGCGTACAGGAAGATGTGAAAACATATATTGAAGATATTATTGATATTCATGGACATATTGATGGTATTATTAATAATGCAGGAACGACTTTGGGAAAAATAAAAGTCATTGATCTAGAATATGATGAAATGGAGTGGCTTTTGAAAATCAATCTTTGGGGGGTCATTTATGGAACGAAGGAAGCATTGCCACATTTGATTGGTAGACCAGAAGCTTTTGTTGTTAATATTTCAAGTATTTTCGGAATTATGGGTGTTCCGACGCAATCAGCTTATTGTGTTTCCAAGTTTGCTGTTAGAGGTTTTACGGAATCGCTGAGAATGGAAGTTGGTAAATATCCGAATTTGCAGATTATTCAAGTTCATCCTGGTGGAATTGATACCAATATCATTACAAACTCTAAAATTAGAACGCAATCAGCAAGAAATAAATTAAAAAATCAATTCAAAAAAGGTGCGATTACTTCTGCAAGTGATGCTGCTAGAACGATTATTAATGGGATTGAAAAAAGGAAAAATCGTATTTTGATTGGTCGTGATGCAAAATGGATTGATTTCCTCGTCCGAGTATTTCCTTCGACTTATTGGAAGTATTTGGCAAAACCACCGAAAAAGAAATAGATTAAAGTTACTATTCTAAAGTTATAAAAAGACTGTCATGCCGAACTCGTTTTGGCATGACAGTCTTTATTTATTTTTTGATTTCCGAAGAAAAAAATCAAGCCTCATTCATCTTTCTATCCCATTCCCAAGCAGAACTCATAATGTCTTCAATATTATATTCCGGTTTGAAACCTAAGACATCAAATGCTTTAGTTGGTTCAGCATAAATTGCGACAACATCGCCATCTCGTCTTTCACCGATTTCATAATTCAATTTCAATCCACTCACTTTTTCAAAAGCTAAAATCGCTTCCAAAACAGTAACACCCTCTCCTATTCCTAGATTGAAAACTTCACAATTGGTTTCCCCTTTATCGTTATTGGCAAACTCCAAAGCGTTTGTATGTGCGTTTGCTAAGTCCATAATATGGATATAATCTCGAACACAACTTCCGTCACGAGTGTCATAATCATTACCGAAAACGGTCATTTTATCTCGCTTTCCTAAAGCAGTATCCGTAATAACTGGAACAAGATAAATCGGCTTTCCCCAAGAAATTTCGCCTAACTTTCCTGATGGATGTGCACCCGCAGGATTAAAATATCTTAATACCATCGAATTAACTTCCGGTGTTGCTTTCGCAAAATCACGAATAATAAATTCGCCCAATTGTTTCGTTCTTGCGTAAGGGGACTCTGCTTCTTTAAAAGGTGTATCTTCCGTTACCGGTAAGTGTTCGATATTACCATAAACAGAACAAGAAGAGGAAAAAACGAAATTTTTAACACCAAATTCTTTCACACATTCCAAGATATTTATTAATCCATCCAAATTATTACGATGATACACCAACGGGACAGAAACGGATTCTCCGACGCTTTTATAGGCTGCAAAATGAATTACACCCGAAATATCAGCGTGTTCAGCAAAAATGGCTTTCGTTTTTATCAAGTCACATAAATCAACTTGATAATTTTTGATTTTCACGCCAGTTATCGCTTCTACTCCATCTAATGTTGCCGTCGTTGAACGAGAATTATCGTCGATAGAAATAACTTCATAACCATTATTCAACAAACTCACAATCGTATGACTACCAATAAATCCACAGCCGCCTGTTACTAATACTTTCATAAAGAAAAGATGTTAATCTGTTTTGGCAATAAGATGCTAAGGTTTTATCACAAAACCCAAATACCGCAATACCAAAGTACCGACTTATAAAAAACACTTCAAAGTTATGAGATTTTTAAGAACCTTTGAAACAATTGTAAATCATAAATAAAAATAAATTGAAAAGCAGTAAATTCGTCATTAAATAATAATCTATCACAATATGGAGCAAATCATACAATTTTTGGAAACTATCATTTTTAGGATTGGAAACCCTGAAAATGGAATACCGTACATATTTACATTTTTGAACTTATTGTATATCAGTATCTTATTGATCATCACCAGTTTTGTATTTACAAAATACAAAAAGATAATTATACGATTAACCAATCAGTTTGAAATAGCAGAAAAGGAACAAGCAACGATTAATCGAGTTTTCAAAATTATTTTATTTTGGACCGTTGTCTTATTACTTTTCAAAAGTCTTAATCTGTACTCTTTTGTGGAGCGGTTTACTGATTATTCAATTCACGCCTACGATTGTACGATGGTGGATAATCCGAATTATATATCTGCTGTGACAGATGAGGCCGGAGAGGTCACAAAAAGAGCTATTGGAACAGTAAAAGTTCAACAATGCGAACATTTCAGAGTTTCTAATATTATCAATGCCATTCTCGCTTTT
>CAWVWD010000607.1:0-2963 GCA_963933585.1 uncultured Saprospiraceae bacterium | reverse complement strand
CTTCAGTCACTAATCCAAAAGAGTTTTCTCCTGTCATATTTTTCTGGCCCGTAAACCTTCTCGTTTTCGGGCCTTCTTTGTGTGTGATGGGGATGAAAAGCCCATAAATCGAAGGAATTATTCAATCTCCACTTTCGCCAAAAATTGCATTTCGTATAATTCTTTATAATGCCCATTTTCATTTTGCAATAATTCTTCGTGTGTGCCCATTTCCATGATTTGACCTTTATCCAAAACCATGATTTGATTCGCATGTTTGATAGTTGATAAACGATGAGCGATGATAATTGAGGTTCTTTTAGAGATCAATCTTTCGATGGCATATTGAATAACGCCTTCGGTTTCAGGATCAATAGAAGAAGTCGCTTCATCCAGAATCAAAATATCTGGATTAAAGACTAAGGCTCGAACGAACGAAATCAATTGTCGTTGTCCCATCGAAAGTGTCGCACCTCTTTCCATCACTTCGTAATCGTAAGCACCAGGTAATTTTTGGATAAATTCATCTGCACCAATCATCTCTGCAGCCTCCATGACCTGTTCTCTCGTGATACTTTCATCTCGCAATGTAATATTATCGTGTACAGAACCGGAGAAAAGGAAAACATCTTGCAAAACCATTGCTAAACGTTGGCGATAAGCCATCAATTCGTAATTCTTAATATCTTCATCATCCACTAAAATAGCACCGGATTGTATTTCATAAAACCGATTCAAAATATTAATAATCGTAGATTTTCCCGAACCAGTACTCCCGACAATCGCTAAAGTTTCGTAAGGTTTAATTTTAAAGTTCAGTCCTTTTAGAATTGGCTCGCCTTCGTTATAAGAAAAATGAACATCTTTAAATTCAATCGCACCTTTTAATTTTTCAGGTTTTAAACCGCCTTCATTTTCAATCAATTCGATATTATCTAAGACATTAAAAACACGTTCGGAAGCCACTAAACCCATTTGTAAGGTATTGAATTTATCTGCTAACATTCGCATTGGACGAAAAAGCATATTTAGATAAATCGGAAAAGTAATCAACGCACCTAATGTAACTTCGCCTCCAATTACACCTTTTGCTCCCCACCAAACTAATAAACCCAATGAAACCGCTGAAAGAATCTCAATGACCGGAAAGAAAATAGCATAATAAAGAATCGAATCTAAGTTTGCTTTTTTGTAATCGCGATTGATAATTTTGAAGGTTTTTAACTCTTTTTCTTCGGCATTAAATATCTGAACGATTCTCATCCCTGTAATTCGTTCTTGCAAAAACGCATTCATTTTAGAAATCTGTGTCCGAACTTTCTGATATGCGACTTTTACTTTCTCTTTAAAAATGTACGTACTCAGAATCAAGAATGGAAAAGTCGTAATACAAATCAAAGTCAGTTTCCAACTCGTAAAGAACATAATTCCTAATACTGCAAAAAGCGATAGAACGTCTGCAATTATCGTAATTACACCTTGCGAAAAAACGGTATTTATCGTCTCAATATCATTTATCGTTCGGGTCGTAGAAGTCCCGATTGCGGTTTTATCGAAGTATTTTAGACGCAAACTTGTAATATGTTCGAATACTTTGACCCTCAAATCCCGAATTACCGATTGTCCTAACCAGCTTGTGCTGTAAATGAAGACATATCTCAAAAATCCATTTAAAAACAAGACACCGACTAATAACATTAGCATTCGATTCAAACCCTCTGGATCAAATATTAGGATATAATTATCAACCGTTTGTTGGATTAAATATGGACTCAAAATTGCAATCGGAGCTAGCGTAACTGCCAAAAATGTCGCTAATGCAAAAGTTCCTTTATAAGGTTTTGCTTGAGCTAAAACCCTTAAAAGCAAAGTCCAGTCTAATGAATTATTATTCTTTTTATTTGTATTACTCAAGATAGATATTTTTCAGCCGTGACATTAATAAAGTGTTATGTCCCATAATAGGACAATAAAGATAGTAACAGATTTTTAATAGAATAGTTATTTTTTTTCAAACTGTAATTCTAATACAATTCTCTTCTGTATCTAGCACAAGGTTTCCATAGTAATCATCATTAGTCGTATAATATTTTTCGACAATATTATATTTGCTTATTCGTAATTTATTCGTTCACTTATCGATTTTTTTTCTCAAAAACCTCCATAAGCGTTAAAGTAAGTGATAACAATGTTTTTTTGTTTAGAATCATCTTAAATTTTCATAATTTATGGATGATACATTAACTATTAATTTGTAATTATCTTCAAAAGCTAGAACATAAAAAGTGAAATTTTAGTTAAAGCATAAATTTTCATCTCGTTTTTCTATCTGAAAAATCCTTCTAAAAAATGCTTATCTTATCTAAAGGTTTTACTTAAACTATAAGATGCTTTATTTTTGTTTTCTCATTTTTGTTGAATTAGTATAATTGTTGATTAGCTATTATTTAGTATAGTTTTTTTTAAAGATATATATAATACTATTTTAAACATCACAAATCTATATTTTCTATACCTCGGGATGGTTACTTTTTTTATTTCAAATTATTCATATAAGATTTCAAAAGCACATTAATGTTAATAAAATATGTTAATAAAATTATAAATGTAGGGACATCATCTCTAACGGATGAAAATATAATCATCCGTGTTAAAGCAGTAAACCGAATCATTTTAGCTGCAATATTAATCTGTTTTTTTACAACAAGTACAGGTCTATTGATTCAAAAGCTTGCGCCTATTATTTTGGGTATAAGTACAATTCTGGTATGTTTAATTTCCTTCTATCTTATATCAAAAGATAAATACAAAATAGGCTGGTACTTGATACTTATCGTTCCGATTCAGATTTTAACGCTATTGCCTATATTCACACCAGTTTCTACCACTTTAGTAACGTTATTTATATTATTTCAATGTTCAACTTTACTCATTTTTAGAAATCCTAAAGTCTTATTTTTATACTTCGCTTTTTATAGTTTTAA
>CAWVWD010000606.1:0-2970 GCA_963933585.1 uncultured Saprospiraceae bacterium | reverse complement strand
ACCTACCTGTAAAATATTCGGCAAAAAACATTTAAGCTCTTTAACGAACTTTGCCAAACTTAGCAAATTACGATTTCTGTAACAGCTTTCTTTAGCTACCCTAACCGTTTTAACACTTTACGGCAACTTAAAGGCAACTACTACGAGAAAAAATTATCAAACAATCAAGATATAAATTATTCGGCCTTCAACGTTTTAATATAAAAACCTTTTTTATATTAAAAAAAATAGTTTACTATCTAATTTGTTAGCTTTGAAGCTATGATTTAAACTATATTTACAAAACTAAAGAATTACAATTGTTTAATCAAAATATCAATTTTATTTAATTGAGCAGTCGTTCTTTTTTATACCTTTGTGTAAAAATAACACTATATTTAAAATGACTTTAAATTTTAGTTTCAATGCTATAAGTTTAAATAATCCTTTTTTGAAGAAATAGTGTATTATCAAAATAAAAACTCAAAATAGTGGCATTAATAAAATCAATTTCTGGAATCAGAGGAACTATTGGCGGAAAGTATAGAGAAAATTTAACCGCTCAAGACATTGTAGAATGTGCAGCGGCTTTCGGTTATTGGACCATTCAAAAAACAGGAAATCCAAGAATTGTAGTAGGAAGAGATGCTCGAATTTCGGGCGAAGTCGTGAGTCAATTGGTGATTACGACACTTAGAATGTTAGGAATCAAAGTAGTAGATTTAGGATATTCTACGACTCCAACTGTCGAAATGGCTGTTCCTTACGAAAAAGCTGGAGCAGGAATTGTTTTTACAGCAAGCCACAATCCTCGTCAATGGAATGCATTGAAATTTTTGAACGAAAAAGGTGAATTTATTTCGGCACAAGACGGACAAGATGTTTTGAATCTCATTGAATCTAATGAAATCGAATATGCGGATATTGATAATATTGGCGGATATGTAAGTAAGGATTTCCACATTAAAAAGCATATAAAAGCGATTTTCGATTTACCACTAGTAAAGCCTGAAGCTATTGCAGAAAAGCAATATAAGGTCATCGTCGATGTCGTAAATTCTACCGGAGCGATTTCTATTCCCAATCTATTAACACAAATGGGTTGTGAAGTAATCATTTTGAATAGCATTATGAATGGTGAGTTTGCTCATAATCCAGAGCCACTCCCGGAAAACTTACAGCAATTAGCGGAATCCGTTCGTTTTCACAAAGCAGATTTAGGAATCGCCGTTGACCCGGATGTGGATAGATTAGCTTTTGTTTGTGGGAATGGAAAAATGTTTGGGGAAGAGTATACTTTGGTGGCAGTTGCAGATTATATTTTGCAACACACACCAGGAAATACCGTTTCTAATCTTTCATCAACTCGTGCTTTGCGTGATGTTACCGAAAAACACGGTGGTGAATATTTCGCAGCGGCCGTTGGTGAAGTAAATGTGGTCACACAAATGAAACTGAATGATGCCGTAATCGGAGGCGAAGGAAACGGTGGTGTGATTTATCCAGCGTTACATTATGGTCGTGATGCCTTAGTTGGCGTTGCATTGGTGATGAGCTATATGGCGACTTCCGGTCACACACTTTGGGAATTAAAACAAACATATCCAGATTATACGATTTCTAAAAATAAAATAGAATTGACACCAGATATTGATTTAGAAGGTCTGTTGGCAACTCTGGAAGAACGCTATAAAGATTATCCACATTTGACGATTGATGGTTTGAAAATCGAATTTGGCAACGATTGGGTGCACATGCGTAAATCCAATACAGAACCAATTATTCGTATTTACACGGAAAGTAAATCTAAAAAAGCAGCAAATGCTTTGGCAGAAAAGTTCAAATCTGAAATTCGAGAGATTATTGGTAAAAAATAAGAAGAAACGCAAAGACGCATAAAATTTCGCAAAAGACGTAGAGAAGGTCATGAATTATAACTTCTCTTTATATTCTGTGCGAAATCTTATGCGTCTTTCTGTACTTAATTCATCCTAAAATGGAATTACACGAACTCAAAACGATTAAACGCATATTAACCATTATGGTTATTCCTGTTATTTTATATGCTTTAAAATTATTATCTTTCATCTTCATTCCATTATTTTTCGCCCTTTTTTTTGGCTTACTCTTCTCTCCTATTCTCCGTTGGTTGACACGAAAAAATATTCCTAAAACTGGTTCATTGACGATTATTACCGTCATCGTTGTGATTGGGTTTATACTTATTTTTAAAGTTGGACAACTCGCCGGGAGTGAGATTACAGCAGCCGATCAAAATTTTTGGAATGTCGCCGCTATAAAAATTGATAAATTAATCATTTCAGCAGAAGAAATTTTAGGCATACAGCTTCGTGGAAGTAATTTCAAAACGATTGTACAAAACAAACAAGTCTCACAAGCGATTCAAAATAGTTTTGGCTCAACCTTAAAACTATTTCAAACAACCTTTACGATGTCATTAATGACAATTTTCTTTTTGGTTTTACTACTTTCAGGTTCAATGAATTTTCAAAAAGTCATGCAGGACACCTTGTTTAACAGTCGTTTATCCTCTTTGAAAACTTTTCTAACGATTGAAAAAAGTATTGTTACTTTCATTAAAGTAAAATCTATTACAAGCCTTTTTACAGGTTTAGGTTTTGGTTTGACAGCTTACTTTTTTGATGTTAGCTTTCCATTATTTTGGGGATTATTAGCATTCTTATTGAATTATATTCAGCTTTTAGGTTCGGTTATCGTGACCGTTCTGTTAGTTATTTTTGCTGTTGTTGAAATCAATACAGTCGGTAGTTTAGTACTTTTTGCCTTAATTTTAATAATCGTTCAGCTTGCTTTCGGAAGCGTTTTAGAACCGATATTAATGGGACAATCATTTAAAATAAATACAATTGCCGTTTTAGTCATGTTGATGTTTTGGGGATATTTGTGGGGCGTTCCCGGCTTAGTTTTATCTATTCCAATTACCGTTATTTTAAAAACGATTTTGGAACA
>CAWVWD010000605.1:0-2984 GCA_963933585.1 uncultured Saprospiraceae bacterium | reverse complement strand
ATGATTGCAGGTTTTTGTACGGAAACGGAAGAAGAGCATCGAGAAACTTTGACGATTATGGAACATGCACAATATTCGATGTCGTATATGTTTTATTATTCTCAACGTCCAGGAACTTTGGCCGCACGAAAGTATGAAGATGACGTGCCATTAGTTGTAAAGAAACGTCGCCTGACGGAAATTATTCGTTTGCAAAATCAGATTTCTCATAATCACAATCAAAAAGATGTTGGAAATGTTTTCAAGGTTTTAATTGAGGGTGATTCTAAACGTTCTGATTTAGATTTCAAAGGTAGAAGTACACAAAACAAAATGGTTATTTTCCCTAAAAATGGCGTTTTGAAAACGGGTGATTATTGCAATGTAAAAATAAATAGTGCAACTTCGGCTACTTTGATAGGGGAGTTAGTTTAAAAAGTCATTAGTCCGTTGTCATTGGTCATTTTCGGGTTAGCTTAATATTCGGGATTCGTTTTGAAAGAGTTGTTTCTTCCTAAAATTCGGATTATAAAGCCAGCTTCACAGGAATGACTAGTGATCAATGACTAATAACTTTTTGTCATTAATAAATGATACAAGATAGATGGCGAGTACACTTCAAGGTATAAAACAGCGTTTCGGAATTATTGGACGAGCACCAGCATTAGATAATGCTTTGAATACTGCTGTGCGAGTTTCAGGAACGGATTTAACGGTTTTGATAACGGGTGAGAGTGGTGTTGGTAAAGAAGTTTTTTCTCGCATAATTCACTCTTTAAGCCCAAGAAAACATAATAATTTTATTGCTTTAAACTGTGGTGCAATTCCTGAAGGAACAATTAATTCAGAACTTTTCGGACACGAAAAAGGAGCATTCACAGGTGCAACTAATGATAGAAAAGGTTATTTTGAAACGGTAGATGGTGGTACGATTTTCTTAGATGAAATCGGAGAAATGCCTTTGGATACGCAATCATTTTTGTTGCGAATTTTGGAGAATGGTGAACTGATAAAAGTGGGTTCGTCTAAGGTTTTGAAAGTAGATGTTCGAATAGTAGCGGCGACGAATGCGAAATTATTGGAAAAGGTAAAAGCAGGAAAGTTCCGTGAAGATTTATATTATCGACTTTCGACAGTACCGATTGCGGTGCCACCTTTGAGAGAACGAACAGATGATATTTACTTGCTTTTTAGAAAATTTGCAGTTGATTTTGCAGAACGTTATCGTTCTATGCCGATTCAATTAGATGAAAAAGCGAAGTTGTTAGTCGAGCGATATAGTTGGCCCGGAAATATTCGGGAATTGAAGAATGTTGCAGAAAAAATATCAGTTCTCTCGGAAGAAAGAATGATTTCAGCAGAAGACTTATTAGAGTTTATTCCAAATTTATTCAAGCGAAATTTGCCAGCTATTCGCAAAGAAGCCGGCGAAGAAACGATGCAAGAACGAGAGATTTTATATAAACTCTTGTTTGATATGAAAGGAGATTTGAATGAATTAAAAACCTTGGTTTTTGAATTGATTCGCAAGAATAATTTACGAATGCCAGATATTCAAAATATTCGTCAATTGAAACCTTCTTTTGCAGAGGATTACGACGAAGCTTTCGAGGATGTTTTCCCAAATCATGGCGAAGATTATTCTGATCCAAATCCAACTAGAAAACCAGATTCAAATCAACCAATCATTATCGACTCGCCTGCTTTTCATGCAGAACAAGAGGAAGAAGAAGAAAACCTTTCATTGGAGGATATGGAGAATAAGCTGATTACAAAGGCTTTACAGAAACATCACGGTCGTAGAAAAGATGCTGCGGCAGAGTTGGGGATTTCAGAAAGAACGCTTTATCGGAAGATTGATAAGTATCGGATTAATGAGTAGTTCGGAACTAATTCACCGCAGAATTTGAGGAATTTCACGGATTTTTTTTGATTACTTCGTAATCTTATGATAGGACGATTATCGTTTTTTATAAAAAAAACTTTTTTGAACAATTCAAACGCTGCGGTAAATAATTCAATCAAAAACGCTTAAAAATACCTTAAACGCTGCGGTAAATTCAATCAAAATCGACTTCATCTACGTTCTCCAAAAAAAATAATGATGTTAAAAAAAATATTACCAATATTACTCCTCACCGTTTTAATTGCTTCCTGTTATACGTTCAAAGGAATTAGCATTGATTATGCAAAAGTTTCGACTTTTTCTTTAGGCAATTTTCCGAATAATTCCCAGAATGTTGTGCCGACGTTAAGCCAAGATTTTAGAGAAGCCTTGCGATTAAAGGTACTTTCTGAATCTCGCTTAGGTTCTACAACTGCGAATGGCGATGTGGAATTTAATGGTTCGATTAATAATTATCAAATCACTTCTATCGCTCCTCAACCTGGCGAAACGACGCAGTTCAACCGCCTGACAATTACAATTCAAATCGAATTTATTAACAATACAGATCCTGAACAAAATTGGAAACAGTCGTTTAATTGGTTTTCTGATTATGATGCGAATGAGAATTTACCAAATGTTCAAGATGATTTGCACGAGGAAATTATTACGGAATTGGTAGAAAATGTCTTTAATAAGGCGTTTACGAATTGGTAGGGTTTTAATCTAAATATGACGTATTTACCTATCTCAAAATTTTAGGATTGAGTTATTCCCGTAGATTAAAAGACGAAAAAACCATCATTCTGACCTAGTTCGGAATGATGGTTTTTTATTATACAAAATATTTTGGCTTACCTTTTAAAAATAATCGTATTGTGATAATCTAAAAATTCCTTCGCAGGCAAAAATTTATCCGGCAAAATAATTTTTTGATTGTCATATTTTAATAATAAATCTGAAATAGAATCATCGTTATTATACGCTTTTAGAGTTGGAGAGACTTTCACTTTATAATCTATTGTAATTGTTAAATATCCTTTATCAAAAGCCTTATCATGAATAGAATTTAGACAAATACCATTTCGTGGGTTTAATCTATTATTTTTATCTTTTGCCC
>CAWVWD010000604.1:0-2995 GCA_963933585.1 uncultured Saprospiraceae bacterium | reverse complement strand
TGAGCGTGCCATTACATTATCAAAACGAGCACTTAAATTATCTCAACAACTTAATAATCAAGAAAAGATAAGTCGGGCATATAATGATTTAGGATTAGCTTACATTGAAATAAGCGAATACGAGAAAGCACTAAGTTTTTTGACAAAAGCGAAGCTGATTAATATTGAGTCAGAAGATGAATACAATTTAGATATAACACTGAACAATATATCATTGATTTATAGTGAAATGGGAGAATTCGAGTTGGCATTATCTACACTTTATGAAACGGTCGATACCGGATATGATAAAGAGAGCTTAGATTATGGAATCTACCTAATAAATGTGGGTGAGGTTTTACAGAATATGGGTGAATATGATTCTGCATTAGATTATTATCTAAATTACTTAAAAATTGCCAGGAATTATGAAAATCAATTCGATGAGGCATTGGTATTTAGTGGCATCGCTAAGATTGAATTAGAGTTGAATCAATTAGATGCCGCCTTTAAAAATCAAAAAAAAGCGAATATTCTTTATGAAAAGTTACAAGTGAATGCATATTATGCTTCGGGATTGGCAATGATGGCGAAGATTTATATAAGACAGGGAAAATATCAAGAGGCTAGACCTCTATTAAAAAAAGCAGATAAAATTACGGAAAATACATTTAATCAGAAAGGAAGAGCCGAAATATTGAAATTGCGGGGCGATTTAAATAATGAGCAACAAAATTATAAAGTAGCCTTGAATTATTATAAATCGGCTTTGGATGCTTTCGAAGGAATAGGAAGTAAAGTAAACGCTGCAACTACTTTGTATTATATTGCTTTGGTGCAATACCGATTGAAACAATATGAACCCTCCATAATAAATGCTAATAAGAGTTTGAAATTTATTCAAAAATCAAAATATAGATCTTATCTGGATAATTTATATGAGCTTTTGTCTAAAGATTATGCCGCAGTTCAAAATTTTGAAAATGCCTATATTTTTCAATTAAAATTAAAAAATATTCAAGACAGTTTACTGAATATAGAAAAAAGTAGTCATTTCGCAGAGTTGCAGACCAAGTTTTATGTCACTGAAAAAGATGCAGAGAACGATTTACTAAAATCTATTCAAGTTGAAGATAAGGTAACCATCCAACGGAGAACAATTATAGGGGGATCGTTAGCCTTCAGTCTATTTATTTTGATGATTCTGGCAGCTTGGCTACAAAATGTAAATAACCAAAAGCGAAAATATAATGATATTTTGGAAAGCAAGGTGGAAGAGCGGACGAATGAATTACAAATTGTGAATGAAAATCTCAAAGAAAGTAATAGCGAGTTGGAACGCTTTGCTTACATCGCTTCGCATGATTTGAAAGAGCCATTACGAAATATCGTAGGTTTTACATTTTTATTGAAACGAAAAATCAAACATTTATTAGATGAAGAAGCGAAAGGATATATGGATTTTATTCTCCGTGGAACAAAACAAATGAATGAATTAATTGTCGATGTCTTGGAGTTTTCTAGGTTGAATGGAAATGTTTTAGATTTGAAGGAAGTAGATATGAATGAAGTTATCGACGGACTTTTAGATTTTATTAACCAGACTTTAAAAGATGAAAATGTTGAATTAGAAGTGGATCCTTTATCCAAAATTATTGTTGACGAATCTAAGATTTCTTTGGTGTTTAGAAATTTAATCGAAAATGGGTTCAAGTATAATAAACATCAAAATCCAAGTATTAGAATTGGTTATGAATCAAATGAGGATAATCATATTTTCTTTGTGAAAGATAACGGAATTGGTATCAATGGAGAATATAAAGATACCATTTTTGAAATGTTCAAACGACTTCACACAAAACAAGATTATGAAGGAACTGGAGTTGGTTTAGCATTTTCCAAAAAAATAATCAGTCAGCATGGCGGTGATATTTGGTTGGATAAAAGCGATAAAAATGGTTCTACTTTTAAATTCTCTATTCCGAAAGAAATTAGTCAATAAAACTTTTTTTCTGTTAAATACATAGTATGTTCCGATCTTTTATTGGGATTCTAATCATGTCTTACTCGACAAATGACTTTTCCTGAAAAGCGACTTTCAAACACCTTTTTTCGTTACTTTTGAGTTATACTTCTTACGATGATAAAAACTCAAAAAATAGCGAAACGTATGATTTCAAACCTGACAGGTTTTAAAAACCTGTCAGGTTTCGCTGTATTCACGTTTTTATTTTTTATCAATAATGCTGCGTTCGCTCAAATTAACGATAAACGACAAACCCGTGAGGTTTTTAAAACCTCACGGGTTTCTAATTTACGAGTAAAATATTCCACCGATTTTAAATCCGATACTTTATATTTAGATACCTTAACTATTCTTCCGAATAGTTTAATAATCAGAGATTTATCAAATAATAAATTTCTCGATTCCATGGATTTTAAATTGGAAAATAACTATTTATTAAATCAAAAAAAGACGGCTTTCGCCAAATTAGAAATCACGTATCGAGTTTTTCCGTTCGATATTGGATTCGCTACTTTTCGCAAAGATTCGACTTGGCGAGGATTAGATGAAGGTGATAGAATTGCAGGGTTTGAGTATAATCCTTATGCGAATAATCAAGGCATTATTGAAGCTCCAGGACTGAGTTATAACGGAAGTTTTGAGCGTGGAATTGCTTTTGGAAATAATCAAGATTTAGTGGTGAATTCTAATTTTAACTTGCAAATGGCGGGAAAATTGGGCGATGATATTGAAATTTTAGGAGCGATTTCGGATAATAATATTCCGCTTCAAGCTGAAGGAAATACGCAACAGCTCAATGAATTCGACCGGCTTTTTATTCAAATAAAACGCAAAAATGTCAAACTTACCGCAGGAGATTATGAACTCAAACGACCAAATGCTTACTTCTTGAATTATTACAAAAAGCTACAAGGGTTGACTTTTGAATCGAACTTTGAACTCGGAAAAGGAACATTGACGAGTTCGGCAAGTGCAGCGATTTCGAGAGGG
>CAWVWD010000603.1:0-3000 GCA_963933585.1 uncultured Saprospiraceae bacterium | reverse complement strand
CAACGTCTGCATAAACGCCGTAGCCGCTTTTTGGCGGCTATGGACGATTATGCTTTTGTTAGGCATTCGTTTTATTATTGGCAATCTTCAGATCTATATGTGATTTTGCAAATATCACTTTTGAAGGGACAAGTAAACTTTTTTATTATTTTATAATTATCTCTGACTGATGAGTCAAGTCTATCAGTAGTTTTATTTTCATAATAGATAATTCCTTTCTGAAATAAAGTATATAGAAATATTCCTTTTGTTAATTTCTTATTTCTTTCATGTGTTTCACGTAAATCTTTTTTTGATAAATAGAAATTACCATAATCTATCTCACCACGATTAATTTCCCAATCATGATGAGAGTAGATATTAATTGTATCATATGTGTTTCCATTTTCGAATAGTATATAATGAGTGATTGAGGAGTCATATCTGGAATAGTCATTATTTAGTTTTATTATATAATTTTCTTCCGAAGAGAAGTTCATAATTAAACTGAATGCTCCATCAATTGGTAGATTTTTATCATCACTTTTCTTGCAATGAGATAAGTTTACAGCTACTACTGTAGGAGATAATATTTGTCTTTTATAACAAGAACCTAATATAATAATAAAGATTAAAAGAAAGTAATATTTTGCTTGTTTAATATTCTTCATGTGTGTAAATAATTAAGAATTAATGGGGAGAGGGGCTTAGGTATTCTTTGTGATTGCCCCTTATCCATTTTTTATAATCTTTTGTTGTATGCTGAAATGTAGGATGATTCATTTGCATTTCGTAGACTTTATAATGATTGTTCGTTTTATCTCCCCATTTTTCTATACCATGTCCACCATATTCATGAACATTGAAGGTGTTCTGAATATTTTCAACCGTTGTAAGTGGTTCTGTTAATTTTCCATTGTGTATAACAGCAGTCACCTTTATTTTACCATCTTTCATTCTTACTGTATTAGGTCCCCATTCACCTCTTGCAGGGGTATTATAATTATTTTTTGTATTATTAGGGTCATAAACTGAAATTTTTCCATTAAAAAGTTTGTCCATTTCTATAATATCATTGGGACTATAATCAGTACCTCGTTTTACTAAGGTCGCTTTAGTATTTCTTGAGACATGAGTGAAAATTTTTGACCATGCTTTACCTGCCAATTGTGTATTTTTATCAAGTACATTTCCATTTTTAAGGGCTATATCACTACATAGTTCGTCGTATTTACTAATTAAGTTATTAAAAGTGCGCTCCTCCATAATGATTATATCTCCTGTAAATCCATTGTCATCCATACCTAAATATTTTCCGTCAGCAGTATAAACTGGAGAACGTCCGTCAGGGTCGTTATAGATAATAGGATTATTCATTACAAAATTATATGGGTTGATGGAAGGAAAACTATCAATTAAAGGATCAACACTTAGAAAATTCCCGATATATTCAGCTGGTATAACTATCAATTTTTCAATTTCATTTTTTTTGTTTCGTAAAGTAGCTATTCCGTATTGCCAATCAATTGTAATATGAGATAAATTACATTCTTTACAATCATTCTGTATTATTAAAATATGTTTCCCTACCCGTTCAAATTCCGTCATTAGTGGAACAGAACTATCACCAAACATTGCATACGGGCTATGATTAGCCGTTTCCATATTTCGCATTTGACTATTTTCAGAACCATAATCAAGTGGTAAATCTTCCTTTGAAGCTGAGTTACATTGCCAAAGTAGAAAACTGCTGACTAAAGCAAATAAGATAAATTTAAAATTTTTCATTGTGATATATTTTAATGGTTAATGATGTGTCTTGATTTATTTTGTAGTTTTTGCTTTCTCTGCTTCAACTGATTTTACCCAATTTTCATATTTATCACTTGGCATTTCTCGGTAGCCCAAACTTTCAATAATTTGTTGTGTTTCTTGAAATACTTCATAATCCGCTTTCATTTGAGCCGTTGGCGATTGATTTCCGTGTTTTTTTTGTGCTTTTAAACCCAATTTCCGCAACGAATTTGATTTATACATCAGCGTATGAATACTGTTAGGATAATATTCAAGCGTCTTGTCAAAACACAATATTGCAAAATCATCTTCACCGAATTTCCGAATATATCCACCACCTAAATCTGTCAAACAATAAGCAATACTTTCTTTCAAATCCAATGCTTCCATATAAATTTGCTTTTGTATCGCTTCCGCAGAAATTCCCATTGACGAAATTAACCACGCATCGGTACTTAAATTTCCATTGGTCAATTCTACATTTACCCATTTATTATCTTCGCCCAAATGTTTGACATAAATATGGTTTGGTGCAAAAGCTAAATGAGCTGATGTGTTTAATTCATCCGCCAAAATTTTATAGTAAAACGGCAAAGAATGACAATTTCCTTTCTGTATTCGCATTAGTTTGGTTACAAATTGCTGTTCCCAATCACTTTCTCCATAAAAATCCGCAAAATCATAAGTACATGTTTTGAAATCATTGTAACTACTTGGCTTTGTCATATATTCATAAATCGCATAATTTCCTGCCGTTTTAAAATTTTCAATTCCTTTCGTTTTGATGATACTTTTCAGTTTTAAAGTGGTTTTATCCAATTCTTTACAAAAATCGCTATAATCCAAATTACCTTGCGAATAAGCATTTTCAGTCAAAAAAACGGCACGTTTAAAATCCATCGAAATTTTTTCCTCAAGCATTTTCGTGATTTCATTAAAGGCTTCGTTGTAAAATGAATTTTGGGTTACAATTGTATCTTTCTCAATGTTCACTAAATTTTCAACTGTTTTTAATTCGGTTTTACCGATTTCTTCCGCTTTTTCAGAGCATGAAACAAGGAATGTTATCAAAGATGTAATGAGTAATATTTGTTTCATTGTGTTGGTGTTTTTCTTTTTTTAATGATGCCTAATGTCTGCAACAACTGCCGTAGTCGCTTTTTGGCGGCTATGGACGATGTTGCTTTTGTTGGCGGTTCGCTTTATTTATTTTCATAAAATTTTATA
>CAWVWD010000602.1:0-3003 GCA_963933585.1 uncultured Saprospiraceae bacterium | reverse complement strand
CGATTTATGTCGCAGGTTCGGTCGGTTTGCATCGAACATATGACGGTGGAACGATTTGGACACCAATTTATACCGATGCTTGTTATGACATCACTTTTCATGCGTCAAGTCCGGATACGGTTTATTTATTAAAAGAAAATCCGACAGCTGTTCGTGCAGAATTATTCCGTTCAGAGGATGGTGGAACAACTTGGAATATAAAAGATAACGGTTGGTTTGTGCCTTCTGATCCGGCAAATGCTTTGGTTCGTGGTGGGAAAATCGGAATTTCAGCAGCGGATCCGAATATCATTTATGTGGGTTTGATTGGCGATGGAAAGTCTGGCGATAACGGTTGGATTGGCGTTTATCGGAGTTATGATAAAGGAGATAATTGGACAAACCCGCAAGGTCAAGATGGTTCGCCTTATCAAGCTACGAATACAAATCCATGGAATGTTGCGGCTTATAATAGCGGTTATCACCAAGGATTTTATAATTTTGATATGATTGTTTCAGATGTCAATCCTGGGAAAATTTTGGTCGGAACAGTTCGCTTATCAATGAGTACGGATTACGGTCAAAGCTTTGCTTTGACACATTACGGACACGCTGATATTCAAGATATGGAAAAGTTGGGCGACGAAGTTTGGGTAGCTTCAGATGGTGGAATTGATTATTCGAATGATGATTATGCGTCGGAATTTACTCGCCAAAGTCGAAAACGTGGAATTGTCGGTTCTAACCTTTGGGGATTTGGTTCTGGATGGAATTATGATATTTTGGTTGGTGGAAAATATCATAATGGAAATAGTACGTATTATGAAACGTACACCGTTGGGGATTATCATCATATTAATGGGGTAGAAGAAGCGACTGGTTATGTGCATCCGATGGATAAAAAAGTCTATACAGGTTATGGAAATGGTGTGGAAGTTCGTGGTGTTCCGGAGAATTTCGGGGATGCTTCGCAGACTTTTCCGACATTGGCTCTGAAGCCGAATGAAAGTTATTGGGAATCGAATTCAAGTAATTTGATTTTTGATAATCGCTATGCCGAACATATTTATATGGGCAACGAAAATAAATTTTGGAAATCAACGAATAATGGTGCGTCTTTCACGGCATTACACGATTTTGGATTCGATACACGGGTTTTAGAAATGGTTCAAAGTCGCAGTAATAGCGATGTTTTTTATGCTGTCGTTAAGCCAAGCGGAATAAGTGCAAGAGAGATTTATCGTACTGCAAATGGTGGAAATACTTGGACAAACTGTACCGATGTGCCAACCAGCAATCGCAATAGATTAGAAATCACGATTAATCCAAGTGATGAAAATGAACTTTGGGTGGTTTGTAATGACGGAAATAACGGAAACGATGTTTTTAGTACGAATAACGGCGGAATGTCCTGGACAAATAGGAGTACCGCGACGATTAATAATGAGCATTTTATAGATATTTTTTATCAAGGCGGAACGAATGACATCGTTTATATTGTCGGTCGAAACAATCTATATTACTACGATACGAATACTTCCAGTTGGATTCAATATGATAATGGTTTGTCATTCGATATCAAGCCACAACAAATGAAACCATTTTATCGAGATGGAAAATTACGTTTAGCAACCAATGGTCGAGGAATTTGGGAAACGCCTTTGGTCGAACAAAGTTTCACGCCAATTGCTCAACCGATTACACATGCCGACAGTGTTTTTTGTGGAAAAGATACCATTCAGTTTGATTCGTATTCGATTATCAATCAAACAGGAGCGACTTGGCAATGGACATTTTCACCAACGCCTTTATATGTAAGTTCGAACACGATTCGCAATCCAAAAGTCGTTTTTGGTAATAATGGAAATTATTCCGTAACGCTTCAAATTACAGACAATAGCGGAGCAACGGATTCTAAAACTATTGCTAATATGGTCACGGTTGATAATCGCTGCGAAGTCGATACTTTACCGATCACCGCTTTAAATTTAATGACTTCTGGAGATTTTGTACAAACACCAAATCTCGATGAAACGGTAACTCATTTTACGCTTTCGGCTTGGATAAAACCGAATGGAATTCAAGATGATTACGCTTCTATTTTGATGAATGACGACGATGCTGTTGGTTTGAATTTCCGAGGTGGAAATAACACGTTGGGTTATCATTGTCCAAGTGGTCAGTGGTGGTGGAATTCTGGTTTAATTGTTCCGACAGAGGAATGGTCGTATGTTGCGATGGTAATTACGCCGACGGGAATTACGATTTATTTGAACGGTATTGCGGCAACGCATAATACGAATATTGCAGCCATGAATATTGGTGCGATGAAAATCGGTAGTTACAAAGGTTGGGCGAATCGTAACTTTTTTGGTGAAATCGACGAAGTAGCGATTTGGAAACGAGCGTTGACAATGGATGAAATTCGTTTGATGCGACATTTAACCAAAGATAAAATCATTGATACCGACGCAGATTTGATGGCTTACTATCAATTTAACGAAAGTTCTTCTATCATTTTGGATAAGACGGATAATTTGAATCATGCTGTATTTTCTGGAAATGCGAGTTTGGTGAATTCGACGGCTC
This sequence comes from uncultured Saprospiraceae bacterium, assembly GCA_963933585.1. GTDB lineage: Bacteria > Bacteroidota > Bacteroidia > Chitinophagales > Saprospiraceae > CAWVWD01. Next base: position 435 of record CAWVWD010000602.1, on the reverse strand, counting down.
CGATTGGCGGCGGAACAAGTCAAAAAGCAGTTATTAATAGTAATGGGCAATATAATTTTTCAGCTGTTGGTGCAGCGATAACGTTCCCGACCGCAGGAACACATCCGAACGGAACGCTTGTTATTTCTCGTATTCATCATGCTCCGACGGATTCTTTACCAGATGTTGATAATCATTTAAATGAATATTGGGTGATTAATAATTATGGAAATAATCAATCTTTTTCGGCTTTGAATCATTTGAAATTATCACCACGAAATGGTGTAATTCCAACACATTTTGAATTTCCAACAAACGTCATGCTTTTCGAAAGAGGTGATAATGAGCATCTAAAACAATGGTCGCAATTATGCACGGCGGATTCTGTAGTTCAAAATCCGAATAGCTATTTTACGTTTAACGCAAGCTGTAATATGACGAATTTTGCACAGTTAC
>CAWVWD010000601.1:0-3010 GCA_963933585.1 uncultured Saprospiraceae bacterium | reverse complement strand
ATTGTTCAGAAATGACGATAAAACAGCTCAACAGATTGAGGACGAAATGCCTGAATTTATCGAGTCTTTGAAATGGATGATGATAAAAGGTGACGTTCAAAAAGCTCACAATTTAGAAGTAGATCCGGAAGCAGTAAAAGACAGTATTAAAGGTCAATTCCGTCAATACATGCAAGGCCAAACGAACGAAGAAATGTTAAATATGTTCGCTGAGCAAGTAATCAATTCTGAAGATGAGCAAACTTTGGAAATGAGAGAAAGAGGTTTTCAAGATGCTTTGAACGCGGTTGTTTTTGAAAAGTTAGAAGCGTTAATGACAATTAACGAAAACGAAATTTCAGCTTCTGAACTTGATGCAATTTTAACGAACGAATACGAAGCAAAGCAAAAAGCAGATGCTGAAAAAGCAGCAGCAGCAGCGGAAATAGCGGCAGCAGCAGCATTAGAAAATACAGCGTCAGAAATTGAAGATGCAGAAGTTGTTTCAACAGAAGAAGTTGAAAGCTTAACTGCTGAAATCGATGCAGAAGTTGAAAATATCGCTGACGAAGCAGAGCAAGAAATTGCAGAGTAAGAATTTAATCATAAACTATAAATTGCTTGCGTTCTAACGTGAGTCTATGGTGACATTATATGGAGGAATTTCGATCGAAAAGTGTAAACTTTAGAATCGAAATTCCTTTTTTTTATTTAGTAATGTCTTCCAAAAATCCAACCAAAAATATGAAACCCACCTTAGTAGAAATTAAAGCAAAATGTGCGGAACCTGAAAAAATTGCAGCAAAACTTAAAGCACTAAATGCCCGATTTATCGGAATTGACCATCAAATTGATACCTACTTTCAAGTTCCGAATGGTCGATTAAAGTTAAGACAAGGAAGTATTGAAAATCATTTGATTTTTTACAGTCGTAATAATCAAGCAGGTCCGAAACAATCAAATGTGATGTTATATAAACCACAGGAATCTGATGTGTTACGGGAAATTTTGGCGACAGCAGTTGGCGAGAAAGTAGTCGTGAATAAGCAACGACAAATCTATTTTATTGACAATGTGAAATTTCATATTGATATCGTAAAAGGTTTGGGCAGCTTTATGGAAATTGAAGCGATTGACGAAAAAGGTACTATCGGAACGGCACGTTTGCACGAACAATGTACTTATTACATGAATTTACTAAACGTCAAGGCAGAAGATTTAATTGAAAATTCCTATAGCGATATGATTTTGGAAACACATTAATATATTGACGCCCAGCAGTTTGCACAGCAGACGAGCAAACCTCAAGACGTCAATACAACTAAAAAAAATGAGGAAACATATAATTGAGCAATTGCGAAAATTAGAAGCGACACGAAATATCAAGATTTTATACGCTGTGGAGTCGGGAAGTCGAGCTTGGGGATTTGCATCTGAAAATTCAGATTGGGACATTCGATTTTTGTATGTGCATCCGATTGATTGGTATTTGCAAATAGGCGAAAAAAAGGATAATATTCAGCTGATGTGGCCGAATGAATTGGATTTGAGTGGTTGGGATTTGCGAAAAGCTTTGGGATTATTTCGTAAGTCGAATCCATCATTGATGGAATGGTTACAAAGTCCAATAATCTATATTGAAAATGAGGCCGTTATATCTGAATGGAAGGAACTTACAAGAATATATTTTAATCCTAAAAACATGATGTATCATTATTTGAATATTGCGAGAAATACGTATAAAAAATACTTAAATCAAGAACATTTAAAACTCAAAAAATACTTTTATGCGATTCGTCCGTTATTGGCTTGTCGCTGGATAGAAACGCACGGCACGATGCCGCCAGTTTTATTTGATAAAATGCTGGAGACCTTTGACAATAAAGATATTCGAGCGATTATTGATGAATTAGTAATTGACAAAAAAGCAGGAAATGAATTAGTTGAACGTTCGAGAATCCTTTTACTAAATGATTTTATCACGACCGAAATTGCTTATTTTGATCGTTTATTAAAAGGCTTTGATGTGAATAAAAAACAAGATTCAGAAGATTTGAACATATTCTTTCGAAAGATTTTGAAAATGAAGTTGATATGAAAATTGACTCAAAACTTTATTACAAAATCATCACAGATTTAATTAAATATACTTGTACTTTTGCGACTTCATAAATTATAAAAAACAAGTACTATGAACGTTAAAATTATCAATAAATCGACAAACGATTTACCTCAATACGAAACAGCAGGAAGTGCCGGAATGGATTTAAGAGCTAATTTAGCGGAGCCAGTTACGCTACAATCATTAGAAAGAAAACTAATTCCGACTGGACTTTTTATTGAGTTGCCAATGGGTTATGAAGCTCAAATCCGACCAAGAAGTGGTTTGTCTTACAAAAAAGGTTTGTCACTTCCGAACACACCTGGAACGATTGATAGCGATTATCGTGGAGAGTTGAAAGTAATTATAATTAATCTTTCTCCGGAGCCTCAAACCATTATACATGGCGAACGTATCGCTCAAATGGTGATTGCAAAATATGAGCAAGCAGTATTAAAAGAAGTCGAAATTTTATCGGATACAAAACGTGGCACAGGCGGATTCGGTAGTACAGGAACAAAATAGTACGAAGTCTGCCTCCTCGGCAAATAGATTTCTCCTTGATTTTCATTTCATAATCAAGCCAGTATCTGTCTGCCGACGAAGCACGTTTAGTAGTTCTTAAATCATATTTTTCCTGGAGCAATTTATCTTATGATCAATTCTATTCCTTTCGTCTTTCGCTCAACGCAATCTCAAATATAAAGGGGAGTTATCAACCCATAAATTTATGTAATGCTTGATTCCTCAACAGAAAAATTATTAACTATAAGACTCCTCCTTCTAAGATTCTGAATATTACTCCTCCTTATTTCAATATTTAATATCAGTGAGTTAAATGGGCGGTGATTTTAATTATAAAAAAAGGCGTTTTCGAGTTTAGATAAAGCAATATAAGGAACTCTTTAATAGAATCGTTTAACTACATCC
>CAWVWD010000600.1:0-3025 GCA_963933585.1 uncultured Saprospiraceae bacterium | reverse complement strand
GGCGATTCGTTTTTCAAGAGAATTTTTTGGAACGCAATTTCATCCAGAAGCGGATCCTATTGGTATGTTAAAACGATTTAGAGAAATAGATAAAGAACTCCATATCGTAGAGACTTATGGTGAGGAAAAGTACCAAGGAATGATTGATGATTTACATCATCCTGATAAAATGGGTTTGACACACGATACTGTTTTGCCTAAATTCATGAAGGATGCAATTTGGAAAATAAATAAAGCCAAAGCTGTAAATTTGCAGATGGTTTAAGTTGGATGTTAGCCAGTAGGTGTTAGATATTTAGACAATGTATTTTAGATTTAAATGCATCAATGCTTTTTTCTATTTTCAAACATTCAAAATCTAACCTTTATTTTTTTAATAATAATATCTAACCTCTTTTACTCAAAAGGACAATAAATTTTCGTCATGTCGGAAATACGCAGCGCTTACAACAAAGCATTTACTCCAGAAAAATACGAAGCATTTTTGCAGGATATATACAAAGCGTATAGTTATCAGCCAAAATTCAGAATTGCGGAGTCGCCTTTATTCATACCAAATGATTTAAAACAACGATTAATCGATGCTTGTGATGAAATTAGTGACGTTATCATTCGTCCTGATTTTATGGAAATGACCGAAAAATCTATTGAAGTTCATGTACCGAATGAGTCTAATCACTCCCTTTTTGTACAAATGGATTTTGGAATTACCAAAGATAAAAATGGGGACTTAATTCCAAAGTTAATTGAAGTTCAAGGTTTTCCATCGTTGTATTTCTTCCAAGATTTATTGGCGAAAGCCTATCGCAAAAATTTCGTTGTACCAGAGAACATGAGTTCTTATTTCGGTGGTTTGAACCCGGATTCTTACATCGAGTTGTTACGTGAAAAAATCATCGGAAATGCGGATCCTAAATCAGTTATATTATTAGAGGTTGACCCTGTCGAGCAGACAACTTATATTGATTTTCTGGCAGCAGAGGATAAGTTAGGTCTCAAAATCGTCTGTGTTACAGACTTGAAAGTAGAAGGTAAAGATTTATTTTATCTTGAGGATGATGGCTCAAAAGTAAAGGTTGAACGTATTTTTCACCGTGTCATTTTTGATGAATTATTGCAACGTGATGATTTAAAAATGGAATTTGATTTTACGAAAGAATATAATGTAGAGTGGGTTGGTCATCCGAATTGGTTCTTCAGAATTAGTAAATATACGATGCCACTTTTATCAGATAGTCAATATGTTCCTAAATGTTATTTTTTAAATGAATTGGAATCGTATCCGGAAGATTTAGAAAATTATGTTTTGAAACCGTTGTATTCATTCGCTGGTGCTGGGGTGAAATTGAATATTACAAAAGCAGATTTGGACGAAATCGAAAATCCTCAGAATTTCATTTTACAAGAAAAAGTAGAATATGCACCAGTTGTAGATTCTCCTTCTGACCCTGTAAAGTGTGAAATCAGAATGTTGATGCTTTGGGATGGCGGCGATTCAAGACCTTATTTGGTCAATAATTTAGCTCGATTAAGTCGTGGCGAAATGGTTGGCGTTCGCTTTAATAAAGATAAAGATTGGGTTGGAGGAAGTGTTGCTTTTTTTGAAATGTAACATTTTTAATGAAGCGTTAGGGATTTGAAATTAGGAATAATTTTATCATTTGAGTGGTGAAATTATTCCTAATTCAAATGCTTAATTTTCTTTTTCCGTGATTGGAATTTCCACAAAGAAAACGGTTCCGATATCTGTATCTGTTTTAAAATAGATTTTTCCTCCGGTTGCTTCCACAATATTTTTCGACATTGCCAACCCTAAACCAGTTCCCGAACTTTTCGTTGTAAAGTTAGGAACGAAAACCTTTTTACGTTTATCTTCTGGAATTCCTGAACCATTATCTCTCACCGAAACAATCGCAACGTCGCCTTTTCTTGTTAATTTAATATCGACTTGTCCTTCTCTTTCGTAGGCAATTGCAAAAGTTATCGCTTGAATTGCATTTTTAATAATATTATTCAAGACTCGAATAACTTGATTTTTATCTGCAAAAATTGTGCAGTCTTCTTTCGTCAAGTCAATCGTTAAAAGAATAGTTTCTTCCTTTGAGAATAATTGATAAACAGATTCTACAATCGTATTTAATTGTAAATATTCATTATAAGCAGTCGGCATTTTAGCAAAATTCGAAAAGTCAGAAGCAATACGAGTCAAACCATCAATTTGCTCAATCATCGTATAGGCTGTTCGCTTCAATAGCGGACCAATATCCTCTGGTCTTGACTTATAAGCACGCTGCAAAAACTGAATTTGTAGCTTCATTGGCGTTAAAGGATTTTTGATTTCGTGAGCGACTTGTTTCGCCATTTCACGCCAAGCACTTTCTCGTTCTGACCTTGCCAGTAAGTTCGCACTTTTCTCTAACTCCTTCAACATTTTATTATATTCCTCAATTAAAAGACCAATTTCATCTTGTGTTCCCCACTGAAGTGCTTCATTATGTTGTCCCAATTTTACGTTTTGCATCTGCTTGCTCAGCTTATCCAAAGGATTGGTAATTTGTCCGGTAAGGAAAAAGGTAACAATACCTGCGATAATGAAAATTACAACATAAACATTCAGCAATCGACCCATAAATCGACCGATATCTTTTCGAGAATTTTCGACCTCTGTATAATATGGTAAACCAATAAACGCAACGATTTTATCCCCTCGTTTGACAGGCATATACGCTGCACTATATCGCAAATTTCCAATTTGCTCTTTCCTATATTCTAGTTCCTTTTTTAAATTATAGATACCGTGAAAAGCTACAGGATCCATTCTTCTTGACAATAGATTTTTGGTGATAATTTCTGGTTGGGAAGAGTTAATTATCTCCCCATCAAAATCATATAAATTGACATCAAGACTATGGATTTGAGATAGAGCGATAATATCCGGTAAATAAAATGAATCTTTAGTTTTATCCATTTCATACTTTGATGTTTCATTAACAGCTCGTGCTTTTCTACCTAATCTTCCCGCATG
>CAWVWD010000599.1:0-3027 GCA_963933585.1 uncultured Saprospiraceae bacterium | reverse complement strand
TTCTGGAGTCGGAAAATATTTAAAGGAAAAAAATCCAAATATTAAAATTTGGGGAATTGATACTTATGGTTCTGTTTTTAAGAAATACCATGAAACTGGTGTTTTTGATGAGAAAGAAATTTATCCGTATGTAACGGAAGGTATCGGAGAAGATATTTTACCAAAAAATGTAGATTTTGGCGTCATTGATTTCTTTGAGAAAGTAACGGATAAAGATGCGGCGGTAATGACTAGAATGTTGGCTCAGCAGGAAGGTATCTTGGTCGGAAACTCAGCAGGTTCTGCGATGGCAGGTCTGATTCAGTTGAAAGATCAATTGAAACCAGAAGACGTTGTCGTTGTGCTTTTTCATGATCACGCCAGTCGTTATATTGGTAAGATTTTTAATGATGAATGGATGCGAGAACGTGGTTTTTTGGATGATTAATTGTACGTGCGTCATGTTATCGAACGAAAACAGGATAAAACGTTTTATGCAATTGATAAAAATGAAATAATCCGTAGTGCTTTCAATATTATGAAATCATACGATATTTCTCAAATACTTGGTGACGGATGATGGCGAAATCGTTGGTTCGATTACGGAAAGTTCGGTCTTGAATTATTTATTGGAAAATCCAATTAATAATACGGAAAAGGAAATTGGGAAAATCATGGGGGAATCATTTTCAATTGTTCAAGAGGATTTATTGCGTCAATAATTCAATCGTTATACGGATAAAAATACGCTAGCGGTTTTGGCAAAAAATAACGCTGGAACTTTGCATGTGATTACGCCGTATGACGTGATTCAGATAATTTAGAATAAATAGATGAAAGGCATTCATCAATGCCTTTCATCTTATATTTGTTATTAATTTAGAATAGTTTTATAGCCTTTTAAAATTGTAACTTAGTACTTAGCCTACATTTTTATGATAACTTCTTGAACTTGTGAATCCTTAAATCTTGCAATTAAAATATAATTTCCGACTGTAAGGTCGTTTATATCTACTTGTTCATGCATCATCGTTTGATTTTTTGTGATTGTCCAATTACGCATGACTTGACCGATATTATTAATAATCGTAAACTGAATATCACCTTTCCATTCATTCTCTAATTGAAACGTTAAGCTTTCACGAACTGGATTCGGGAAGATTTCAAAACCATTTTCTAAATCCGCAATTGCTTTTGTATTCGATAAATATGGATACTCAATCGCACCTTTATCTGGCGTTCCAACTCTTGAATCACCATTTATATCCGTAATCGGAGCATTCGTTCCGACACCAGCATCAATACAAATTGACGTTGGGAATAAACGATAATCGCCATTAGAATCATCTTCAAAGAAAGGATTCTGATCGTTCACATCTGTAGATTCTGTTAATAATACGACCATCGAAATATCGCCAGAAAGATTTCCTCCATTTGAAGTCAAAGTGGGTGTTCCTGCTTCGATTGCATAATTAGTTGATGCTTGATCATAAAGAATTGTATTTTGCATGACAACTTGAGCATTTCCAGCGGTTGCGTCATCTTGCCAAGTTGCAATATTACTTGCTAAAATACCTGAGTTATTGGCAAATGTACAGTTCATAATTTCAGTATAAACGCCCAAAGTATCGCTTGAATTAATGGCTAGCCCACCACCTGTTCCTATTCCATTTGCTTGATTATCTACGATTAAACAATTCGTCAAAAAGACAGAATCTACATTGCTTAAATTAATTGCGCCACCTTGAACATCCGCAATATTATTTTTGAAAACACAATTGGTAACCGTCAATCTATCCTGTACTAATTTCGAATCATTAGAATTGAAAGCCATCGCTCCGCCGTAATTACCCGTATTTAAATCAAATTCTGAATTAGTGAACGTCGCTAAAGGACCGGCTAAGGAATAAAAGACGCCACCGTTTCCTCCAGTCGTTGTATTTCCAAAGAAAGTAGAATTATCTATAATCAGTAATGTTGAATCATTCTGTGTATATAATGCGGCGCCATTATCTGCAACATTTCCTTCAAATGATGTATTCGTAATCGTCGTAACAGCACCGAAAGCCATAAGTAAACCGCCACCGTTATTCGTGGCTGTATTGCTTTTGATTTCACAGCTATCAAGAATTGTAACATCAGTTGCATAAATTCCGCAGCCCCAAATGCCACTATTATTTTCAATCAAACAGTTATTCAAGGTAATGGCTGTACTTCCGTAAATTCCTGCACCTCGTGTATCCGATCCAACGGAATTTATAAATTCGCAGTGATTAAATGTGGTGGGATTTCCTCCGGAATAAACACTTCCTCCGTAAAGAGCAAAGTTGTTATCAAATACACAATTATTAAACGTTCCTCCGGCGACTAAATAAACTGCCCCGCCAGAACGACCTTCATTCTCAATAAATTTACAATCTGCTACTAAAATATTAGAAGCGGCAGCATTACCACGAGGATAAAGTGAAGAACCATAATAACCATAGTTTTGGGTAAGTTCACAATTGCGAATTATCGGCGAACCAAAACATAAAATGCCTCCACCACGTCTGTCATTTCCACTTCCTGAAGCACCTTCGGTTTGTCCATGTTCGATGATTAAACCATCTAAAATAGCCGAATTTGTAATCGTATCATCGATAATCATTACATGAAGATTATTGTCAGAACGGTTTGTCGAAAAGTCGCCAGTTACATCGTCCCCATTCGCATCTCCACTTAGGCGAGTTTTGTTTGTAGTAAAATCTCTTTGGGAAAGTATGGTTTCTGTTCCCGTAAAACCACCATAAAGTTTTAATCCGGGAGTTGATAAATCAAAATGATCTGTCGTTGCTGCTCCTGGAGAATAAGTTCCTTGTGCAATCCAAATATCACTTCCTGAAGTAGAATTGCTCAAAGCATCTTGAAGTGAATTGTACGCATTCGCCCACGAAGTTCCGTTATTCATACCGGATGCGGCAGTATTCACGTAAACTTGAGCATTCGATGTAGTCGCAGTTAGAAAAAGAGCAATTACTAAATTTAAAATCTTGTTGGTTTTGTAATTCA
>CAWVWD010000598.1:0-3030 GCA_963933585.1 uncultured Saprospiraceae bacterium | reverse complement strand
CTATACCAATTATGCTATTAACCGTTCTAATTTTAGGATTATCAGCAAATGCACTTCGTGAACCGACTCAAAAAGATTTAATGATTAAGCGAATCACTTCTATTGGTCTTTTCGCACTTTCACTAGGAATCTTAGGTCAAGTTATTGGTCTGATGAGCGGCTTTAAACTAATAGAAGAAATCGGACAAATTTCTCCTGTAATACTTGCAGGAGGGGTAAGAATCAGCTTTATTGCGACATTTTTTGGATTATTTGCTTTTTTAGTTGGGAGATTATCCATTCTTCTTTTAGAATGGCGTTCGTAAAATGGATTATTCTTTTTCAAGTCCGTTTCTAATATTGATTACCGCATAAAGTTGAAATATTAGTTTTCAATCAAATCACTCACTTGAGAATTTTCGTCAATTAATTCTGAGAAGTCTAAAGCATTTAAAAATGTTTTAGGCTTTTTTTATATAAAAAAGAACTTATTTCCGGTTTAAATAAAATCACAAAATATAGTATTATCAATACCTTCAAGATCCTCAGTTATAGATTCAAATAAATAAAAATCTTTGTACTACCTCTTTTTTTTTAATTCATCTGTAACAAAATCGAATATAGAATCGTCACCTTATCAAACAACGAAACAACAAACAAAACATGAATCCTTTAGAACATTTTAAAACGCAGATTCTACCAATGAAAGATAAACTATTTCGTGTCTCTTGTCGAATAACGAACGATGCTTCGGAAGCAGAGGATGTGGTTCAGGAGGTATTTATTAAGGTTTGGGATTTGAGAAATGAATGGTCGAAATACAATAATTTGCAAGGTTGGGTGATGCAATTAATAAAGAATAAATCAATTGATAAAACTCGGTCAAAACATCGTAAAACGACTTCTTTGGATGGCGTTTATAATATGGCACAACATGGAAACTCACCGGAACAAACAGCTGTTTTATCAGATTCAATGCGACAAATCAAAACGTTGATGTCCGACTTATTACCAGAAAAACAACGACTGATTATGGAACTTCGAGATTTTGATGAAATGACTTATCAAGAAATTGCAGCTGAATTAGTGATTCCTATAAATCATGTCAAAGTGAATTTGTCAAGAGCAAGGAAAACGATTCGAGAAGCATTGATTGAAACAGAGAATTTTTTAAGTAGAGAAAATTAAAATAGATACAAGGGTATTTTTGGTTTATAGGCTTATAGGTTTTTACCGTTATACCAAAACACCTTAAAATCTTTAGACCTATAAAAAAAATCGACATGAAAAAATATCAACATATAGAACAACTATTAGATAAATATTGGGAAGGCGAAACAACTTTGGCGGAAGATAAAACGCTACAAAAGTTTTTCACTTCAGAAACGATTCCTGTGGAGCTTCAAACATTTCAGTCGCTTTTCCAAGCAAAATCTGATATTCAAAGACAAAGTCTAAGTGATGATTTTGATTCGAATTTATTAGCAATGTTGGATACTTCTCCGAAAGTCGTTCAAATGGCTACAACTTCTGAAAATATTGTTAATACTCAGAACATTCAAGCTGCCGAACTTCAAAAATGGCGTTGGATTGCAGGAATTGCTGCAAGTGTTGCTTTATTCTTAGCCGTTTATATTGTTATGCCGAGAACAGAAACGATTGAAATTGCAAAATCCGAGCTAAATGAAAAGGATCATAAAGAAGCCTTAAAATCTTACGAACAAACAAAAATGGCATTGATGTTTGTGTCTGCAAAAATGAATCAAGGAGCACAAACTGCCGCAAAAGGATTGAGCAAAGTCAAAAATTTAAATCAAATAATTAATCAGACTGAACAGTAAATAACGATAAATAATAACAAATAATCAACTAAAAATACGGTTTGTTGATATCGATATCAACGACCAAAAAAACGACAATATTATGAAATACGGAATTTTAATTATCGCATTTTTGGCGATGTCTTTTCAGGGATTTTCACAGAACGATGCTATTACAAAATATTTTAATCAATACGTTGAGGACACAAGTTTTACAGTAGTTTACATTAGTCCAAAAATGTTTGGAATGATTGCTAAATTATCAGAAGATGAGGTCGAAGAAGATGTTCAGCAAGTGATTAAAGATTTGAAAGGTTTACGCGTTTTGATGAAAGATGATAGTGATGGAATAGGTTATTATAATGAAGCAGTCAAAACATTGGATTTAAAATCTTACGAAGAGTTAATGACGGTTAGGAATGGCGAGCAAAATGTCCGGTTTGTTGTGAAAGATAATGGTGATATTATTGAAGAACTGCTGTTATTGGTAGGTTCTCCGGAGGAGTTTATCATGATTTCCTTTGTGGGTAAAATAGATTTGGATAAGATTGCTAAGTTGGCAAAAACAGCAGATATCGAAGGTTTAGAGCATTTAGAAAAAGTCGGAAGTCATCAGTAAACAGCTTGCGGGTTTGGGGTTTGACCGTTTTGATATGTTTTTCACCACATCGTTTTGGGCGTTTCTTAGAGTCTTGTATTTAAAAGAAAATATCTTTTTCATATTGGGTAGCAATAATGATACTTTAAAAAACGCCTAAAACACCGCGGTAAGATTACCCTATTAAATAATATTTTATGACGTAGTTGATTATAAGTAATTGGTGTTTATTGGTGACTTATAATCGACTTTTTTTATCCTATAAAAATGAAAAACCTATTCGTAATACTTGGTTTAATATGCTTTACAATTACGCTTTCTGCTCAACCGAGTGTTAAGAAATTTTATAATAAATATAAACATGGAGAGGAAGTAACTTCTGTTAAAGTTCAAGGATGGATGATTAAATCTGTTTTGGCATTTACGGAAGATTTTGAAGGAGAAGAATTAGCAAAAAAGGTAACGAAACTTCGTGTTTTAGTAATAGAAAATGGTAATCCTGTCTCTAAGAAAGATTTTATCGAGTTGATTGCCGATGCAAAATCTGATAAATTTGAGGATTTGATGACGATTCGGGAAGGTTCGACGAATATTCGTTTTATGATTAAAGAAAACAGTGAAAAAATAAAAAAT
>CAWVWD010000597.1:0-3030 GCA_963933585.1 uncultured Saprospiraceae bacterium | reverse complement strand
ATAAAACTCACAACCCGTAACTCCGTAACTCCACTAAAATTTCTTATTTTTACATTAGAAGATTACGCTATTGCGATAAAACACGCAACTAAAAAAATAAAATCATGGGTTGGAAAATTATATTAATTATCATTTTAGTAATTATGGTTTCGGGTGGAATGGTTGGTATTATGTACTATTACCGGAAGTTCAGAGATTTATTATTTCAAACGAAAGATTTATTGTCGGCTATTTTTGTGGCGTTGAAAGATGGAAAATTGACAGCGGCAGAAAAGGAAAACATCATTAATGAAGCGATGGATATGTCGCCGATTGCAAAAGATATTGGACGACAGTTTTTTGCAGATGCGAAAAGTCTCCCAGAAAAAATCACGAAGAAAGTTAAGGATTTGACAGGGAAGTAAAATTTATGGTAATTAACACCACCAAATCTAAAAAATAATAAAACCCCGTCATTCCGACGAAGGTCGGAATCTCCCGAACGTAAGGACTCAATATTCAAAAAATTACCAGTTTCTAATTTCTGGAAAATTAAGATTTTGTGCCGTTGCCTTCCGTCATTCCGACCTTCGTCGGAATGACGGAAGTGCTTAATTTTTAAAATGAAACATTTATTAACGTTATCATTCTTGGTATTCTCCCTTCCCGTTTTCGCTCAAGATTACGAAGCCGCTTTTCAGCGTGGAAACGAAGCTTTCACGACTGAAGATTATGAAAAAGCTGCAGATGTTTATGAGCAGATTTTAGAGAAAGGACAGGTTTCATTTGAGTTATATTACAACTTGGGAAATGCTTATTTTCGGTTGAATGAAATTCCTAAGTCAATTTTAAATTATGAACGAGCCTTACAAATCAAGCCACATCAAAAGGCTGCACGTTATAATTTAAAGTTAGCCAATCAACGAACGATCGACCAAATTTCAACGGCTTCCCCTTTCTTTTTAATAGAATGGTGGATGGCATGGCGAGGCTTCTTCTCCTCTACCCTTTGGTCAATCTTGACGATAATTTCTATTTTCATTGGAATCTCGGGCGGAATCGCTTGGTTATTGGGCGAAAGCCGAAAGATTAAAAAGATAGGATTTTTATTAACGGTTGCTTTTGTAGGTTTAGGAATTCTATTTGGATTTACGGCTTGGCAACGTTACGCTCACGAACAAAATAGCGATATGGCGATTTTATTCGCTAAAGAAACGGCATTAAAAGTCGGAGCAGATAACGCAAGCCCTGATATTTTAACTTTACATGAAGGAACGAAAGTCGAGGTTTTAGGAAAAACGGGTTTGTGGAATAAAGTTCGGTTGCCAAACGGGGAGCAAGGTTGGTTGCCGGTGGAGAGTTTGGTTGGAATTTGATTAAGATATTTTAAAGGCGATAAATTTTGGGTTTATCGCCTTTTTGATTATTGTTCAATAATATTTATAATTCTAACATTTTCAAATTGAACAAAACCTGTATCAAAATCATAATTAGGGTGATCTACGTAATCACAATTTACCGTAGCATCCATTAATTCAAATGATACTAATACAGGAATATTTTCAATTTTAAGAGCGTCAGGTAAATTTATTGGATGATATGTAGCATTAGCATCTTCTCCTGTTAAATGAAAGATAAAATTACATTGATTGACACCCGTATTAAGTATTACTGCATCTCTATTCTCAAATAGTTTGTCATTGATTGTAGGTGTATCTTTCAATAGTCCGTGAAGAAATCAAGCTGCAATAGCACCGAAATCACGGATTTTATAATATCGTTCTTTATTTATTTCATGTTTGGGGTTAATCCCGAACATGGAAAATAATTTATTGATAAGCAAATCGTTGCCATATCTTGTTTTGACGCTTGACATAGAAAAAGGTTTTCGCTCTTGTTCATTTGTATTAAAATAATACAAAGCCTTGGCTAAAGATACCGTTGTTAAGGCTGCATTGAAGTGAAAATCTATGCGTTCCTCTTTTCTACTTTGTCCTTGCTCTAATCCAACAAACTGCTTTGCATCTCGATATAAAAATTCAATTTGAAATCGACCTTTGTAGTAAATTATTATATCCGTTCCCTGTGTTTTACAATCTGTCGAAAAGAAAGTATGTACTTTTTTTATCATTCCATTTTCATCAAAATAATGAACAACCACAACTTTTACCCATCGTTTTAAAGCATTTGCATAAACGACACCCTCATAAGCCTTCCAATTTTCCTCTTCAATAATTGGGGTAAAATGTTCTGCTCGTAGTTTCCAAAGATTAACCTTTCCATCAAATTTTTTTGGACAACCTTTACCTTTTCTTTTTGGTCCAACATACTTATAGCGTAAAGCAACATCTTTACGAAATCTACTGATAACAATAAATTCTGCTTCTATCATCTTATCAACAAAAGGCTTTTTTGAAAAATAAGCATCAACAGCTAAATAATTTGAAGTCTTTTGTAAATCTGTTCGAAGGTCAAATATTAAATCTGCATAGTAGGTTAATAAATTACCACTTGTTGGCTTTTTCATTTCAAGTACGGTTTCAGTCGCTGAGGAAGTATTTAATAATGTTTGCTTACAAACAAGATGCATACAAGTATTATTCAAAATATCAACCGCTCCAAAACCACCTATTTCCAAACCCTTTTTTGCTAAACCTGCACAACCTGACCAAAAATATCCTAAACCCGGCGTATGTTTTCCACTTTTGGAAATAAAACTCGGATCAAATGCTATTACTAACTCTTCTGAACAATATTGACTTATTAATTCTTGATTAAAACTTAAAAAATCGAATGATTTACTATAGTTATTACGAAAAGTGCTTTCATTATAATCACTTTGTCTTCCTAAATTTTCAAAATTATGTCGTCCTCGATACGCAAATAAGAGCCAAAATAAATTAATCATAAAATCCTTTTGCCATTTTGTGATATTTGGCATTTTACTCAATATATTTGCTACGAGCTTTTTTAAGTTCATCGGTAAGATTTTATTTTTGTGTTGTCAGAATTCACAAATTTAAGGCTTACCTTTTTTATTTCTTAATCAAA
>CAWVWD010000596.1:0-3033 GCA_963933585.1 uncultured Saprospiraceae bacterium | reverse complement strand
ATAAGAAGTCGAATAATTGAAATTTCCTGGTGCGTCAATTAATTCGTAACCCACGTGCGTACCAAAGTTTCCTGCCGTCAATGTAATCGCATCCGTTGGAGAATAGGTTATAAATAATTGCTTGATAATATCTGTGGTGAATCCGCCAGTTCCATTCGCAGCGTTCGCACGAGGACCAAAAGCTAAATCTGCAACAAAACCTACTTTATTAAAATCCTTTGCAAAAACGATATTTGCCATTCCTAATTCGAACGAATTATGCTCGTCTGCGAAACTCGTTGTTTGAGCAGCATTACCATTGAAGTTATATTGGTAATAAACATCTACAAAACCTGAAATTTCTAATGGAGACTCTTCTTCTTCAACTGTTTCCACTACTGAAACAGCATCTTGTGCAAACATAGTAGTCGTACAAAATAGCATCATTGCTATTAGTAAAAAGCTTAAATTTCTCATGATAATTTGTTTAAGGAAATTTTGAAAACTGGCTTCTATTTAAATCATAGAATTATACCTTCATCCATGATGAAATACCACCAACCATCTTCTAAAAAATTTAATTTTAATTTCAGAGTATTTCAATTTCGATTCTCCTAAAACAAAAAATCATTAAAAACTTAATATTAATGCTTAATTTTGTAATTCAGGAGTTCGAGAAATCGTTCTCTTGTTCGAATGTTGAGGTTTCGGTTTCGTACCGAAACCTCATTTTTATTTATTTAAAATATATTCACCGCAGAATTATAAGAGTCCTTTGGCGTTTTTTTATTGCTTCGTAACTTATCGTAATTACGTTTATTTTATATGCGACGGTCAAAGCCGTAGCTCACAACCCGTCTAACTATTTAATCATAAAGTCAGCGTAAGACATCATCTCATGTTCCGAAGGATCAAGTCCCATTAATTCTTCTTTTTCAGAAACTCTGATACCGATTGTCTTCTTCAAAGCATACATTAAAGCAAAAGCAAAAGTAAATGAGAATGCTCCAATCGCTGCAACACCAATAAACTGATGTAATAACTGTGTTAAACCGGCTTTTGCACCGAAGATTCCAACTGCTAATGTGCCCCAAATTCCACAAATTAAGTGAACAGAAGTCGCACCAACAGGATCATCAATTTTGATTTTGTCAAAGAAAACAACCGAGAAAGGAATAATAATACCTGCAACACCACCAATAATGATTGCCTCCATTGGCGACATCAAATCAGCACCAGCCGTAATTCCAACTAAGCCACCCAAAATACCATTCAAAACCATAGATAAATCATGTGTTTTGAACATCACATAAGAAGCTGTAAATGCACCGATAGCACCTGCCGCAGCAGCTAAAGAAGTCGTTACAAATACTAAAGAAACAGGAACTGGATCTGCAGATAAAACAGAACCTCCATTAAATCCGAACCAACCGAACCATAATAAGAAAACACCAATAGCTGCTAAAGGCATACTGTGCCCAGGAATTGGTTTAATCCCATCTTTCGTATATTTCCCTAAGCGTGGGCCTAATAATATAACTGCGGCTAAAGCGGCGAAACCACCCGCTGCGTGAACGATTGTAGAACCTGCAAAATCATAGAAACCTAAGGCATCTAACCATCCGCCACCCCATTTCCACATTCCTGTGATTGGGTAAGAAATTGCTACAAAAACAGTTGAGAAAATCAAAAACGAACCTAACTTAATACGTTCTGCAACTGCTCCCGAAACTATCGTTGCACAAGTCGCTGCAAACATACCTTGAAAAATAAAATCTGTCCAATAAGTATATCCACCATCTGCATAAGCGATAGCACCTGCATCGCCAGCTGGAGCGTCCAAGCCAAATCCTGCAAATCCTAATACTCCTTCAATAATAGACGCATCCCCAGGATACATCAAGTTAAAACCAATAACGGTATAAGTTAATAGGCCAATCGAAATAATCATTGCATTCTTAAAAAGAATATTTACCGTATTTTTCGTGCGAACAAAACCGGCTTCCAATGCAGAGAATCCTAAGTGCATAATGAAAACAAGAACTGTCGCAACTAACATCCAAGTATTATTTGCTACAAATAGCGCATGAGCGGCTACGTCCACATTAGGCGGGATTGAAACTAAAATTGCTTCATTCATAATTATATTATTTAGAAAAGTTTTTTTAAAAAAATTTGAGTTTTAGCAGTCGTTCTACTGGGCGAATAATTTGCATTATTCCCTTATAGTCATTAATCGCATTTAGTTGATAATCTGTGATCTCACAAAATACCTTTAACGAGTTCCAGCAAATTTTTTATTTATAAAAGAGGAATTTCTTATTCACTTACAAAGCGGCTTCATTCTTTTCTCCAGTTCTGATTCTTACAACCTGCTCCATAGGGTAAACAGAAACTTTTCCATCTCCAATTTCTCCAGTTTCTCCAGATTTAACAATAACATTGACGATAGATTCTACTTTTTCTTCTGTAGCAAAGATTTCCAATTTTAATCGAGCGATATAACCAACGTCATAAGCAGCTCCTCGATACGTAACATGAGCACCTCTTTGTAATCCATATCCTTTTACTTCCATGAAAGTGAAAAATTTGACACCGATTTCACCTAGAGCGTTACGAACATCTTCAAATTTTGAGGAACGTATTACTGCTTCAATTTTTTTCATAATACTTATTTAGTGTTTTATAATATTTATTTTAGTACCCATTTTACTTTTAGAAGTTTATTAAAGATATAATTCCTATCCACACAATTATATCTTCAATTACTGAAATTACCATTTCATCAATATTTGCATTAATTCAATACAAAAATGGCAATTTACTTACAACTACGAAACAAATTTATTAATAATATTCATAATTCCATAATTTCATATTGTCCGAAACTTATCCTAAATTCAATTCACATGGTCAATAAGACACTAAGGTTTCTTAAAAAGTTGTAATTACATTTTATGCCAAATTATTATTTGGAAAATACTTATTGGGAAAATTATACTCTGAAACTAAATACCGTCATTTTAATGTCATTAAAACAATAAAATATTAGCG
>CAWVWD010000595.1:0-3046 GCA_963933585.1 uncultured Saprospiraceae bacterium | reverse complement strand
TAATAGTCAATGACTTATAAAAATTGCACGGCCTGTTGACTAAGGAATGGTAAATTTATTGTTGAACTATTTCTAATTGTTAGCTTGTCAGAAAAATTGAGATAAACGAAAAAAGGCTTTCACACAAAATCGTGTGAAAGCCTTTTTATATATTCGGAATGAAATTTCTAATTCC
Source organism: uncultured Saprospiraceae bacterium (assembly GCA_963933585.1). GTDB lineage: Bacteria > Bacteroidota > Bacteroidia > Chitinophagales > Saprospiraceae > CAWVWD01. The sequence goes on along the minus strand of CAWVWD010000595.1, from coordinate 2,871 downwards.
TAACTTTTACAATAAACCCATGCCATTGAAAGTCTCCATAACTGCACTTACGTGATCAGCTGAACCTTTCAATAATGCCATTTCATCCTCGTTCAATTGTAATTCAATTAATTTTTCAATTCCGTTTGCACCTAACTGAACAGGAACACCTAAGAACATATCATTGATACCATATTCCCCTTCTAATAAAGCACAACAAGGGAAAATACGTTTGTCATCTTTAACGATAGATTCTACCATTTGAGCAGCTGCAGCACCTGGTGCGTACCAAGCAGAAGTTCCCATTAGTTTAACTAATTCACCACCACCTTTCTTTGTACGTTGAACGATTGCGTCTAATTTCTCATCGCTAATCATTTCAGTTACAGGAATACCAGCGACAGTTGTGTAACGAGGTAAAGGAACCATCGTATCACCATGTCCACCCATTAATACTGCTTGAATATCTTTAGGAGAAACCTTTAATTCGGTGGCCAAGAAAGCACGGTAACGAGCTGTATCCAAGATACCTGCCATACCGAAAACTCTTGTTTTGTCTAAACCAGAAGCTTTGAAAGCCGCATAAGTCATCACGTCCAAAGGATTTGAAACGATAATGATAATTGGATTTTTAGAATGCTCTAAGATAGATTTTGTTACAGCAGTAACGATTCCAGCATTGATTGAAATTAAATCATCACGGCTCATACCTGGTTTACGAGGAATACCAGCGGTGATTACAACGATGTCAGAATTTGCTGTATCCGCGTAATCATCTGTACCTTTTAATGAAGTACTATAATAATCGATTGGTGCTTGTTGCCAAGAATCCAATGCTTTACCTTTCGCAAAGTCACCTTTAAGATCCAATAAAACAACTTCCTTAACGATGTCTTTATGTGCTAAAACGTTTGCAACGGTTGCCCCTACATTACCGGCACCAACTACGGTTACTTTACTCATTGATTGATATTTTTTAAGTTATAAATGTTGAAAGTGAAATTTCGTGCGTTATGAATAACAATAGAAATTTTTTAAGGAAATGAATAATGACTTATCATTCAAAAACCTGTACAAATGTAAGAGAAAATTCGCTATGATTGGATTTTAAGCCTACTTTTTTAGATGATTGTTACCAATGTTACAATCTTTGCATTGTTTCACTGTTTCATTGTTATCGTTCTTTCGTCGCTCCTTGTCACCTTATTATATTACTTTATTATCAAAATGAAAAAGAACTGATTTTTAAAAGGTTTCAATAAAAGTATAATTTTATCTTTTGTATAATTTCAAATTATACTTTAGGTAACATTAAAACAATATAACAAGGAGTCAAAGGTGATAATAATGAAAATTAATGACGGATTTTGGACAGTTTTCCAAACATTTTTTTGCTAATTTTGCGTAAACTTAAAAATTACACTTTTATGAAGCAAACACTTAACATTTTAGTACTTTTATTACTTTGTTTACCCACATTTATGAATGGACAAAGTAATAACGTAAAGGAGCAATGCGGAACAGATTTCACACCAGAAATGGAAGCTCGTTTATTACAAAATATTGCTACGGCAAAAAGATTAAATTTGCCAAGCGTAAGTAGAACGACGACCTATATTCCCGTGAAAGTTCACCTTGTAGGTAATAACGATGGTACACAACGTGCAGATAAAAATCGAGTTTTTACAGCTCTTTGTGCTTTGAATCAAAGGTATGCAGACCAAGATATGGTCTTCTACCTTGCAGGAATCTATGATTTAAATAATACAATTTTAAATAATCATAGTAATGTATCAGCCGCTCAATTTCAAATGAGCCTTCGTAAAAATCAACATAACAATGCCATAAATATATTCGTGTGTAAAGCTTTGAATACAGGAAGTTCACAAGGGACTACATTAGGGTATTATTCTCCGACCTATGATATTATTGCGATGCGTGCCAATCAAATGAATACGACTTCGACGACTTTGACGCACGAAATGGGACACTTCTTTTCTTTACCACATCCTTTTAATGGTTGGGAAGGTAGTGACTATAGTACAGCAAATAATCCTTCAGGTGCGCCTTATGGTCCAGGTAATCTTCCTCCGGCAAGTATAGGAGGTGAATTAGTAGAGTTGGTTGATGGTAGTAATTGTAGTACAGCAGCAGATTACTTTTGTGATACAGATCCTGATTATAATTTAGGATTTGGTTGGAATGGTTGTAATTACACAGGTGGTGCAGTTGATCCAACAGGTACAATCGTTAATCCTGATGAAAGTTTATACATGGGTTATTTTAATGACAACTGTACAAATAAATTCACAGGGGAGCAGCAAGGAGCAATCGCAGCAGACGCACAAACTTTCCAAAGAAATTATTTATTTGTATCTTCTCCTGCCTCTACAACGGAAATTACGACAGCGGCCACTTTAGTTTCTCCAGGAAATGGAGCAACAACGCCTTATCATGATGAAGTTTATTTGAATTGGGATGATGTACCGGGTGCAAATCAGTATTTCGTGCAAATTGCTCGTAACTCAAGTTTCTCATTAATTATTGAAGAAGTATTAGTTACGAATTCTATCTACACTTCTAATATTTTAAGTGCGGGAATTAATTACTATTGGAGAGTGAAAGCATTTAATGAAGTATCTGTGTGTAATAATTTTTCTGCTTCTCGTCAGTTCACGACAAGTAGTTTTACTGTAAATACAAAAGAAGCATTAACTTCGACGGCTATCAAATTACAACCAAACTTTACAAGTGAAGGTCAAATCGTTAATTTAAACATCCAAACAGATGCGAAAATTGATGCAACGATTCGTATTGTAAATGTAGCAGGTCAAGTAATGAAAAGCATTGATAATGTAACTTTTCAAGCAGGAACACATGTACATGAAATTG
>CAWVWD010000594.1:0-3046 GCA_963933585.1 uncultured Saprospiraceae bacterium | reverse complement strand
GTTCCAAAAAAGGTATTGTAAATAAGTAAACCGATAATTAACATTGCAGCTAAGGATATTAATCGTTTAATCATAATTGATACTATTTGTATGTTAAAATGTTGAAACTAGATTTTTGTTTTCAAAGTTACTATAACTTTTTTTTTAATAAAAGCATTTATAACTGTTTTAACGATAGTATCGAATTTTTTTAAAGAACATTTTTTTAAATAACAATAAAATGACAACTATTACCGTGCCATATAGGTTTTTGTTTTGATGTAATACAAAAAAAATGATGTCACAAAAAGCAGTAAGTAGTTTTTTAATTTAGTGAATGAAATAGCTGACAATTATGATGAAGGTTCTATAGGGTTATAGTTCATATAAAAGGAAATATTTTGGTATGTTTATTTAATACCGAATATAAGTTAAAATAATATACGTGTATAATTTATTTAAGCCTTAGAATGCTTTAATAGTAATGATTGTCTTTTTGCAGACTTTTTATTGACATCTGTTTTATATTCTCTCCCAATTCATCAAATAATAATTTTCAGCATTTACGTAAGGAATTACCACATTTTAATTAATTTCGCACTCTGAAGTGCTGTACGTATTAGCATCTAAATTTAAAATGAAGTTATCTTTCAGATTCTTAAAGTTATACGTATTAATAAAATAAAAATATAAAACAGATAACTCATCATATATTGTTTTGTAATGTGACATTGAATAAGAAGATAAAAATCGTAAAAGAAACGTAAATAATAAAAAAATGGATTATAATCCTCGACAAATCGAGCAAAAATGGAAAGAATTTTGGGACAAAAATCAAGTTTATAAAGTCACAAATTCGACAAAGAAACCAAAATTTTATGTATTAGATATGTTTCCCTATCCATCAGGTTCGGGCTTACATGTTGGACATCCGTTAGGTTATATTGCTTCGGATATTTTCTCAAGATACAAAAGACATAAAGGTTTTAATGTCCTTCATCCGATGGGTTATGATGCTTTTGGTTTACCAGCGGAGCAGTACGCTATTCAAACTGGTGTACATCCTGCAACTTCTACAGATGAAAATATTACTCGTTATCGTAGTCAATTAGATAATATTGGATTTTCATTTGATTGGAGTAGAGAAGTTAAAACTTCTGATCCGGGTTATTATAAATGGACGCAATGGTTGTTTTTACAATTATTCGAAAATTATTATGATAATGACGCGAATAAAGCATTGACAATTGAGGTATTAAAGAATCGTTTTTCAACAGAAGGAAACGGAATCATAAACGCTGCAACAACGCAAGAAGAAACATTCTCTGCGGACGAATGGAACGCAATGACGGCAGCTGAGCAAGACGATATTTTGATGAATTATCGCTTGGCTTATCGCAAAGTCGGTTACGTGAATTGGTGCGAAGAGTTGGGGACGGTTTTGGCAAATGATGAGGTAAAAGATGGTGTTTCGGAACGTGGCGGACATCCTGTGGAACGTCGAGCGATGTTGCAATGGTCATTGAGAATCACAGCTTATGCAGAGCGAATGTTGAATAGTTTGGAGGATTTGGAATGGACAGATTCCTTGAAAGCTCAACAACGTAATTGGATTGGACGCTCAGAAGGTGCGATAGTTTTCTTCGATATTGATCGCCAAGAAGTTGGGACAAGTGGAAGTCAAGAAAAAATTGAAGTATTTACAACTCGTCCGGATACGGTTTTCGGTGTGACATTTATGGTTTTAGCTCCGGAACATGATTTCGTCTCAGAAATTACAACAGCCGCACAAAAAAATGAAGTTGATGAATATTTGACTTACGTCAATGCTCGTTCAGAGCGGGAACGTATGGCAGAAGTGAAGGAAGTCACGGGAGCATTTACGGGTGCTTATGCGATTAATCCTTTCACAAAGACTCGTATTCCGATTTATATCAGTGAATATGTATTGAAAGATTATGGAACGGGAGCGATTATGGCTGTCCCGAGTGATGATGAAAGAGATAATCGTTTTGCAACGAAATTCGGAATTGAGATTATTGAAGTGATTGATAAATCAGATTATCCGGAGGCAACGATGGATGATAAGTTTGGAAAGATGATTAATTCCGGCTTTTTGACTGGTTTGGAAGTGAAAGATGCGATTCGTCAAGCGATTGATGCAATTGACGAAAGAGGAATTGGTCAAGGAAAAATTAATTATCGTTTGCGTGATGCGAATTATAGCCGTCAAAGATATTGGGGAGAACCTTTTCCCGTTCGTTATAAAGATGGTGTTTCGATCCCTTTAACGTTGGAAGAATTGCCATTAGATTTACCGGATTTAGACGATTACAAACCTGCTTCTGGCGGAAAATCTCCGTTGGCTCGTTTGGATAATTGGGTGAACTTAGAAGACGGTTCAGTTCGTGAAACGGATACAATGCCTGGTTTTGCTGGTTCTTCTTGGTATTTCTTACGCTACATGGATGCGACAAATAAGGAGCGTTTTGTAGGGGAAGATGCGATTAATTATTGGCAAGATGTCGATTTATATGTCGGTGGAACGGAACACGCAGTGGGTCACTTGATGTATTCCCGTTTTTGGCACAAAGTATTGTTTGATAAAGGTTTAGTACCGACAAATGAACCGTTTAAAAAATTGATTAATCAAGGTATGATTCAAGGTCGCTCGAACTTTGTCTATCGTGCAAATGAAGCATTGGCAGAGCAAGTTTTGAAGCAGAAATTAAAAGAATACGGTTTTGATTTTCAAACAGAATATCCTGTTGCTGGTCGTTATGTCGATTTTGCAATGCCACAACATAAGTTGGCTATTGAAGTAAAATCAAGTGATGATTTAAAGCGGTTTATTGATCACTCTAAAGAAGATTACGCCAAAGAAGGTTGGAGTGTGTTAGGACTTTCGATGCAATATTTAGCGAAAAACTTTGTCAATTTCGATAAGATTATTGATAAAATAAAGGATGCAATCGCAGGAAATATTGATAATGAACATATTGATGATGGAACATTACGTCCTGTTTTCTTTTCGTATGATTTTGTAAAAGAGCATCAATTAGATAAA
>CAWVWD010000593.1:0-3048 GCA_963933585.1 uncultured Saprospiraceae bacterium | reverse complement strand
CACTTTATCAATGATTTTTTTAGCCTGTTTCGGGTTTTCCTCTAAATAATGTTTTAAAATATCTCCAACAATTCGAGAAACAGCTCCCGTCACTTCAGAGTTCATTAATTCCCCTTTCGTTTGACTTTTGAACTGTGGTTCTGCGATTTTTACAGAAATAATTGCAGTCAAACCTTCCCGGAAATCATCACCAGAAATAGCAAATTTTAATTTATTAAAATAACCATTTTCTTCACCGTATTGCTTGAATAAACGATTCACTGCACGACGGAAACCACTGACGTGTGTTCCTCCATCACGCGTGTTAATATTATTCACAAACGATAATACATTCTCCGTATAAGAAGTATTATATTGCAATGCAACCTCTACCTCTACATTCTTTTCAGTTCCTGTAACGTGAATCGGTTCTTCGATTAATTTTTGGCGAGAAGCATCTAAATACTCCACAAATTCTCTCAATCCACCTTCCGACAAATAAACTTCTTCGCGAGGTTTATTCGTTTCATCATCTATTTCACGGTGATCAATTAAGATTAGTTTTAATCCTCTATTTAAGAAAGACAACTCTCTCAAACGAGCAGAAAGCGTATCGAAACTATAAACTAAAACCTCAAGAATTTCACCATCTGGCTGAAACTCAATGATCGTTCCTCGTTTATCAGTTACACCAACTTCCTTTACATCATATAACGGTTTTCCTTTACTATATTCTTGCACATAAACCTTTCCTTTACGGTGAACTTCCGCTTTCAATAAAGTTGAAACCGCATTCACACAAGAAACACCAACACCGTGCAAACCACCGGAAACTTTATAGGAGTCTTTATCAAATTTTCCACCTGCATGCAAAACCGTCATAACGACTTCCAATGCAGACTTCTGCAACTTCGTGTGCATATCAACAGGAATACCTCGACCATCGTCCGTTACTCGAATCCCATTTTTCTCTGTAATCTCAACTGTAACCTCTGAACAGTGACCTGCTAAATGTTCATCAATTGAGTTATCTATCACTTCATAAACTAAGTGATGCAAAGCTGGTGAATCTGTTCCACCAATATACATTCCGGGGCGCTTTCTTACCGCCTCCAAACCTTCCAATGCAGTAATCTGATCTGCACCGTAAGCTGTGTTTTCCGGCTTTAAATTTTGATTTTCTTCATTCGTATCCATAGCTGCAAAGATAGTGAAATTATATGGGTTTTTATAGCGTATTTTTCATAAAAAAAGAAGCAACGATATAATGCACAAATGGTACTTAAATTATTAAGTATCAATTAAATATAAATATAATATTTTTCATTTTGAATATCAACTGAGAATCCATTAAATCTCCATCAAAAAAAGGGTTTCTAAAAGTGAAAATGATGTCAATATTCATGATCAATTTTATAATGGAAATGACTATCTTATTTTCAATAAAAAACTAAAAAAAGCCCATCGTTCTGACGCGGATTAGAATCTCCCAAGCAGAAGGACTCAATATCATTAAAGTTGAGTTCCGTTACTTTTAGGAAATTCTGATTTGCATCAGAATGACGAGCTTTCTTAAATTTTTAAATTTGCTCTTCCGTTATAATCCTCTAGTTCAAAAACTCCTCTTCTGGCGGCGTTTCCTCAAATCCAGCATCGACCAATTTATCCAATAGCTCTCTTCTAATCAATATAAAACGAGCATTTGCATCCTTCCATTTCTCACTTTTCTCAATCGACTTCTTAAAGTTCCGGTCTGCAATATTTTTCGCTCTATCAATATCTTTCGTTTTAATATCTTGGGTCTGAATACAATTACTCTCCTCGACAGAAGTACGATTTTGCCTATTCGCTTCATGATAACTTACACCCAGATTTGGAGAAACATAATATTCTTTTTTTTCCATATCCACATAAAATACGTCCGGACTTGACCTCACTTCATATTTCACAATTGCCTGCGTTCTTGTCACCACAAAAGCCGCATCACAAGTACCTAATGAACGAGTTCTTTCAAACTTCGTCCGAGAAGTATCAAAAACCTCCATCTCACCAAGAATCACATCAAAAACATTAATAAAATCTGCTTCTGTATATTTATTCGTCGTTTCTCCCATTTCCACTTCCCCAGCAAAAATATCTAAAAGCTGATTTTGATCTAACATTCCAGTCGCCATCAAACCCATAATGACAACTGCACCGAAAATGACCAACGTAACAAGACTTCGTATCATATCAATTTATATTTTTCGTAAATTTTAAATATACTCTAATTCAACAATCTTAAATTCAATCTCCGATTTCAGCTATTAAAAAGCATTAAAAAAAAACGGTATTCGAACTCATCTACGCCCTTTAAGTAAGCGTATCAATATTGGATTACGACTCATCTGCCAATAACCTAAAAGTCATCCGATGATGTTCACAGCTTCCAAATTTCGCAATTGCGGCACGATGAGCTTTCGTTGGATAACCTTTATTTTTATGCCAATCATACATCGGATAATCTTTAGCAAGATTCTTCATATATTCATCTCGATGCGTTTTTGCTAATACCGAAGCTGCCGCAATATTCAAATATTTTCCATCACCTTTGATAATACAGTGATGTGGAATACGTGGATAAGGATTAAATCGGTTTCCATCTATCAGTAACGATTCCGGCTGAACTTTTAATTGTTCAACTGCTCGATGCATTGCTAAAAAAGAAGCATTCAAAATATTATGTACATCAATTTCCATCGGAGAAAGGGAGGCAACTGCCCAAGCAATCGCTTCTGCTTCTATAATCGGACGAAGTTTATCCCGTTGTCTCTCTGTTAATTTCTTCGAATCATTCAACATCGGATGCGTAAAATCCTTTGGCAAAATTACAGCCGCCGCCGTCACAACTCCAGCCAAACATCCTCGCCCAGCTTCATCACATCCAGCCTCTACCAACACTTCATCAAAATAAGAAAGTAACATTTTTTTTAACTATGAATTATGAACTATGAATTATTTTATCGCAATCATGTGACCTTAGTAGTAAGTCAAGTTAATCATGTCGGTATTTTTTGACAAAATATTGCC
>CAWVWD010000592.1:0-3058 GCA_963933585.1 uncultured Saprospiraceae bacterium | reverse complement strand
TTCCAAATAAACAAAAAGCATTATCTAAATGAGTTTTGTTCGATATTTTGACATTGAAAAATGTAAATTATTGATTTAACATACATTACAAGACGATGAACTACTTATGCAGCAGATTCATCAACTGGAGCTAATCTTACTTTAAGCCCATCAATTTCTTCTTTGATTCTAATTTGGCAACCTAAACGGCTATTATCTTCTACAAAAAAAGCTTGGTCAAGCATATCCTCTTCATCGTCAGAAGCTTCTGCTAATTCATGATCAGAAAGTATGTAACAATGACAGCTTGCGCATAAAGCCATTCCACCACAAGTTCCTTCCACCGGAAGGTCATAAGCTTTACAGACTTCCATCATATTCATATTCATATCCGTTGGAGCTTCCAACTGATGTTCCACGCCTTCACGGTCAATTACCGTCACGTTTATAATATCTTTCATTTAATATTTGATTGTTTAAATGTCTAATTGTTCAAATGTCTTCAACAATCAAACATCTAAACAATTAAACGATCGAACATAATTTTAAAATCCATTTACACCATTAACGGTTGTATATTTAAAAGATGCTTTTTGGTCTGGATAAACGATTTTAAATGCAGATTGAACCATCAAAGTCGCCTCGTGGAAACCACACAAAATCAATTTCAATTTACCAGGATAAGTATTTACATCACCAATTGCAAAAACGCCTGGTATATTAGTCGCATAATCGAGTGTATTATCTACAACGATAGCCGATTTTTTGATCTCTAATCCCCAATCTCCAATTGGCCCTAACTTTGGTGATAAACCAAAAAGAGGAATAAAGTGATTTGTCTTTTGAACAATCTCGCCTTGTTTTTTATGTTTAATAACGACTTCATCAAGTTTTCCGTTTCCGTTCAGACCAATAACTTGAGCTTCTGTCACTAAATTTACTCGACCAGATTTTGCCAAATCCATTACTTTTTCCACAGAATCTAACGTTCCACGGAAACTTGTACGACGGTGAACCAAAGTGATTTCTTTTGCAACATCTGCTAAATAGATTGTCCAATCTAAAGCAGAATCACCACCTCCCGCAATCACGACATTCTTGTCACGATATAATTCTGGGTCACGAATAATGTACTCAACACCGTTATCTTCGAAATCAACAATGTTACTAATTGGTGGTTTTCGAGGTTCAAAACTACCTAAACCTCCTGCAATTGCTATAACTGAAGCATAGTGTTTTACACCTCTACTTGTCGTTACACACCAACGTCCATCCTCGTGTTTTTCCAATGTTTCTGCACGATCACCAAGCGTAAATCCAGGCTTGAAAGGTTCGATTTGTTTCATCAAATTATCCACTAAGTCACCGGCTAAAATATCAGGATAACCTGGAATATCGTAAATTGGTTTTTTAGGATAAATTTCAGAAAGTTGTCCACCCGGTTGTGGCAAAGCATCGATTAAATGACAGCGAAGTTTCAATAAACCTGCTTCAAAAACGGTGAATAAACCTACTGGTCCTGCACCAATTATTAGTATATCAGTTTCTACCATGATTAATTTTGATTATGTTTGCCCGCAAATTTAAGTTATTGCGATATTATTTCTTATTTAAAACGAATTAAAAATTGACTTTCGTCAAATTTTCTGCAAAAGTACACTTTGTAGGCTACAAATTATAAACTATAAACTATTTTCAATCGTATAGTTTTCAAAGTCACACTTTAATGCAACTAAGGTCATAGATTTGTCGTGAATAAAAAACAGATTTGTCAAAACATGTTAATTCTTGTTATTTTCAAACAATTGAAAGTATCTTTATTTGTTGAATGACTATATATTATTTGTTGAATGATTATATATTCAAAATGTTCAAAATTATGGTGAAATATATTCATGATTCAAAAGGAAAAATTGAATCGGCAATCGTGCCAATTGATTTGTGGCAACTAATTCAGCAACATTTCAAAGAAATGAATAAACGGAAGTCAGCTTATGACTATACGCCGAGTGATTTTGAACAGACGATGGCAGGTTTGGATATAGATATTGATGCAGAATTGAATAATATTGAAAAAGATTGGAGATAGAAAGTTGCTAATTCATAATAAAACTAAATAACATTAATTAAATATAAATAATAACAAATGAAATTTCAATTCAAGATTAGCATTGCACTAATGATGTTGTTTTGCATTAATACGGCTTTTGCTAATTATGTAAATCCTACAGATTCTGTAGCTCCAGAAAATTGGTTTAATTTAGATGTGTCTAAGGATGGTGTTCGAGGTGTAAGTACAGAAGCCGCTTATAGTACATTATTAAAAGGAAAAACTTCAAGAACGGTCGTTGTCGCTGTAATTGATTCAGGTATTGATATCGAGCATGAGGATTTGAAAGATATCATCTGGATAAATACGGGAGAAATTCCAAATAATGGTAAAGATGACGATGGCAATGGCTACGTTGATGATGTACACGGATGGAATTTTATCGGTGGGAAAGACGGTGAGCATGTTGATTATGATACTTACGAAATCACCCGTTTATATAAAATGTATAGCGATGAGTTTCAAGATATGTCTAAAGATGACGTGAAAGGCAGAAAAGCTAAAAAACGTTATGCTACATATTTAGAAATCAAAGATGCTTTCGAGAAAGCATCTAAGCCTGCCGTAGCTCAATACAATCAATTAACAATGATTGTAGAAGTAACAAACTTGGTTAAAAAAGAATTAGGCGATAAAGAATTGAATAAAGAAAACGTTGCTGCGATTGAAACTGAGGATGAAAAGTTAAAAGGCGGAGTCGAAATGATGAGTCGTTTACTTCAAAGTTATGATGGTGAAACTATCGAAGGTTTTAAAGGATATTTAGATTCTTATAAAGAGCGTGTTGAATATGGTTATAACCCTGATTTTAATCCTCGTGGAATCGTTGGTGATGATTACGAAAACTCAAAAGAACGTTACTATGGTAACAATGATGTAGAGGGACCTCACGCGGATCACGGTACACACGTTGCTGGTATTATTGGTGCAGTTCGTGGAAACGATGTTGGAATGGATGGTGTGGCTGAT
>CAWVWD010000591.1:0-3061 GCA_963933585.1 uncultured Saprospiraceae bacterium | reverse complement strand
ACAATGCAATTAATAATGTTCGCTTAACCACTCATGGTGATAATGAAAACTTCTTCGGTATGAATCGAGATTATAACGGGGTGACCGGTGAAGATTTATATAATAAGATGGGTACGATTTATACGAACTTGGGTTATATAAAAGAGCGCGTTCCAAGTTATCGCTTGGTTACGGATAAAGGTATTGTTACAAATGCAAACTTAGCAGGACAAGATGGACAAGCGGCGGAAGATAAAAAAATATTTACGGAAGCAACAGACGAAGATAAAACGAAAGAAGCGATTTCTTCAAAGCAAGTAAGTATCAGTTTCCGTTCGGGTGAATACAAGTTAGACCCAAATGCTAAAACAATTATTGATTTACAATTCGCAGATATCGCAAGAACTTTCTCGAATGCACGTATTCGTATTGAAGGAAATACGGATAATGTTGGGAATCCTAAAAGCAATAAAAAATTATCTTATTTGCGTGCACAATCTGTGGCACAATATTTACAAGAAGAATATGCTTTCGATCAAAATCGTTTTGTAATTATCGGTAATGGTTCTGATAAATCAATTGCAGATAATAGTACAACTGCCGGTAAAGCTCAAAATCGTCGTACTGATTTTGAATTAATTGCAGAGTAGTTTCTTATCTGAATTATGAACTATAATTATTCGTTACAATTTAGTAATCAGAACTAAATTATATGATTTATCTTTTGACAAATCATATAATACTAAGGTTTCAAGGGACACGATTTTAGATAAATCTTGTCCCTTTTCCTTTTAAGGTTGACAATAAAATATTTCAATATCCAAAAATCCAAGCCATGAAAAGATATTCTAATCTAACTTTTTTATTAATATCCCTTTTTTCAATAATTTCTATTCCGTCTTGTATTATTATAATCAATGAGTCTGGTGATAAAAAAAAAACAATAAAAGAGGAACAAGTAAAAATCATTGATACCGAATTTGAGGAAAAGGAAACAATAAACATTGGGGTTGTCACATGGGGCGGATATATTGGTGGACAATACTGGAATAAGGGTTTTAAGGCTAATAAAGCTTCTAACTTTTATAAAGATTATGGACTCAAAGTCGAATTTAAAGTTTTAGATGAGTTTAGTACTTCTCGTAATGCTTTCGACGCTGGTGAAATAGATTTATTATGGTGTACGGCCGATGCTTTTCCAATAGAGGTCAATGGATTGAGTGAATTTGAGTCACAGTTTTTATTTATAGTCGATTATTCTAGAGGTGGCGATGCAATTGTTGTAAAAAAAGGAATTAAAAATTATAGCGACTTAAAAGGTAAAAAAATTGCAGTCGCTCCAATGACACCTTCACACACTTTATTACTTTGGACATTAGAACAAGCAAACTTAACAACTGATGACGTCATTATTATTGAAGTACCGAGTGCTATTGATGCAACGACAGCTTTCAGAGGAGGTGCTGTTGATGCAGCGGTTGTTTGGAGTCCTGATGACCAAGATTGCATTGAAAAGGTAAATGGTGCAACCATTTTGATGACTTCAAAGGATGCTCCTTATTTAATTTCGGATGGATTCATTGCAAAGAAAGAATTCATTGAAAAGCATAAAAAACAATTACAACAATTATATGATGGTTGGATGAAAAGTGTAGCGATTATCAATCATTCTGAGAAAGCAAAAAAAGAAGCGGCTAAGATTTTAGCGGAAGACTTGAGTCTTCCCGAATATTCCGCTTATCATATGATTAAGAATGTCCGGTTAGCCAATCATGGTGATAATATGCAGTTTTTTGGTTTAGATACTGATAAAAATAATTTCTCAGGAGAAAAAACCTATTATGAAATGATAAAAAAATTCCAAAAATTAGGCTATATCGGAGAGGATATTCCAAGGTGGTCGACTGTTTCAAATTCAATATTAGTTGAAAATTCAATATTAAAACCAACAGATAAACAAGCCGCCGAACAATAAGTAAGTATCCATTTTTAATTGTTCTAAATTTGGCTTATTATTGTTCTAATTCAAAATAAAATCTGAATCAAAACCAAATGAACGACTTATTCAAATTACGAGGTTCACTTTCCTCCCAACAAAATATTATCCTAACCATTATTGGTATCATCATTCTCTTGGGTTTATGGTCGCTTTTGGCTCACGTAAAATCAGAAGTCAGGGTCACGCAAATTGACCAAGAAAATCTAAAAATCGAAGATAGAATGTATTATGATAATGATTCTATTCTATTCGATAATGAAATTGCGTTAACTCTAAAAACGGATACAGAATTATTAAAGTACGGTTTAAAAAAGAAACGGGTTTATGCCGTGTTGCCTTCTCCCCTATCTGTTTTAAAATCTTTCAAAGAATTACATACGCAAGATTTCTTAATTATAAATAGTTTGCAATCTGTAAAGTTGAATCTTTTAGGTTATATCGTTGCGATTGGAATTTCGATTCCCTTAGGTTTTGCATTAGGTTTAATCCCACTTTTCAGGGGTTTATTTTCTCGAATATTTGATTCTTTCCGATTTATACCTTTAACCGCCGTTACTGGTATTTTTGTGGTTTGGTTGGGTTTAGGGAATGAAATGAAGGTTTCTTTTTTAGCTTTTGGTATCATTGTTTATCTCGTTCCTGTCGTCGTGCAGCGAATTGACGAAGTTAAAGATGTTTACTTAAAGACCGTTTTTACACTTGGAGCGACAGATTGGCAAACGATAAAATCTGTTTATTTTCCTGCCGTAATTTCTAAATTATCGGACGATATTCGAGTTTTAACGGCTATTTCATGGACGTATATTACGATTGCCGAAATGCTGAATCGAAGTGGAGGAATTGGAGAATTAATCTGGATAGCTCGTCGCCAAAGTCGTATTGATAAAGCATTTGCGGTTTTGATTGTCATTGTATTAATCGGTATTGTTCAGGATAGAATTTTCCTTTGGATGGATAGGACATTTTTCTCTTATAAATATATGGCACGAAATACACATAAGTAGTCAAGACGACTTTTTTGATTATCCATAATTCTTATCATTGCCATTTATACATTCATTCCGTCATTGTTATTTATTCTAA
>CAWVWD010000590.1:0-3075 GCA_963933585.1 uncultured Saprospiraceae bacterium | reverse complement strand
TCACCTTACAGCTTGTCAAGTTTAACATTAATCAGTTGATATTCTTATCTTATATGGTAATTTCTAGTTTCATATATTTTTATTAATAATTTCGGGCACAAAGTATGCTATAAAGTCAAGAAGATATGAACAAACAATACGAATCGTATAAAAATAGAATGCGTAAGATTGCAGATATTAACGGTGCAATTTCGGTGATGGCTTGGGATAAAGAGGTGAATCTACCGAAAAACGGAGCAGCCGCTCGTTCACAACAAATGGCGACACTTTCAGGAATGGCTCATGAGTTATTTACGGCAGCAGAATTCGGGAAAGAATTGGAAGGATTGATGGCGAGTGACGAATTGACAACAGCAGAATATAAAAATGTAACCTTGACGTTAAAGGATTATAATAGGAGTACAAAATTACCAACTGAATATGTAATTCGCCGCTCAGAAGCGGTTTCGGAAGCTTATCATGCTTGGATGAAAGCTCGTGAAGCGAATGATTTTGGCGTTTATAAAGATGCGTTGAAGAAAATTATAGCGATTGCGAGAGAAGCCGCAGAATTATTTGGATACGAAGATCATCCTTATGATGCTTTGTTAGATATGTATGAACCGAACGCTAAAACTGCGGATTTGACTATTTTATTTAAAGATGTTCGGGAACAACTGGTGAATTTTGTAAAAGTGCTAAAGGAAAAACCACAAGTTGAGAATTCATTTTTATCTAAATTTTATGAAAAAGATAAACAGTGGGACTTCGGTTTGGGTTTATTAAAAAATATGGGGTATGACTTTGATGCAGGTCGTCAAGATATTTCGACTCACCCTTTCACTATTACTTTTGCTCCCACGGATGTTCGTGTAACGACTCGAGTGGATGAAAATGATTTGAGTAATATGATTTGGAGTTGTATTCACGAAGGTGGACACGGACTTTATGAGCAAGGACTGAAATGGGAAAATTATGGTTTGCCCATCGGTGAAGCTTGTTCATTGGGTATTCACGAATCTCAGGCTCGAATGTGGGAAAATAATGTCGGTAGAAGTCATGCTTATTGGCAAGCTCATTATTCGGGATTGCAACAAGTATTTCCGAATAACTTAAGTCATATTTCGCTAAAAGATTTCTATAACGGAATGAATCAAATCGCGCCAAATGCCATTCGGACAGAAGCGGATGAATTGCATTATCATTTCCATGTTTTAATTCGTTTTGAAATTGAAAAAGAATTAATGGCAGGAACATTGGAAGTGGATGATTTGAGTAAGGTTTGGAATCAAAAATATGCAGAGTATATGGGCATTGAGATTAAAAACGATAATGAAGGAATTTTACAAGATATTCATTGGTCTCACGGAAGTATCGGTTATTTTCCAACCTATTCTCTAGGAAGTTTTTATGCGGCTCAATTTTTTGCAAAAGCGCAAGATGAAATTCCAAATTTAGTGAATGAAATAAGTGAAGGCGATAGTAGTAACTTATTGGCTTGGTTGCGTCAAAATATTCACCAACACGGACGCTACTTCACCCCCGAGGAGCTTTGTATCAAAATTACTGGAGAGAAACTTAATTTTAAATATTTTATGGATTATGCCAAACAGAAGTTTGGTTCAATTTATGGCATCTAGCTCAAGGTCTTCTTCGATTTTAAAAAACTAAAGTTAAAACAAAACCTATTACGGCTACAATTTGTTACCAAAAGCAATTATAATGAACAAACTGAAAAACGTATTTCTACTACTTTTTTTATTTTTATCTGTGGCTACTTCAGCTCAAGTAAGCTATGATATTAAGAAGATTACCATTGATGAAAAATTTGATAATAAAAATAAATTAATTGCTCGAACGATTCGTTCAAAAGGAACACAAGGAGAGGAAATTCTACGAGTAGAAGTCGTCGTTAATCCAACTAATCAAGTAAAGTCATTAATCATTAATGATGAAATAGTGCTGCCTCTGATGATTCGTGAATACAAAATTTTAACAGATTATGTAATTAATTATGCAGATACAGATAGAGAATTAGAAAGGCCAAAAGGAAATGCATCTGTGAAAGTAGTTGGTCAAAACCTTAAAGAAAAATTAACGGAAAGTGATAAAAAAATACTTCTGAAAACGGTTAAAAAAGAATTACTTGATGATTCCATTCTTAAAGTAAATAATGAGCCTTTTGATTTTTCATTAACGGGAAACTATTTATTTTTCAATGGTCAAAAACAGGAAAGTCATATCTTCCTAAAATATAAGAAAGTTTATGAAGGACTTTGCGATATTCCATTATCAAAAACGACTTATTTCCAAATTACACAAATGCTTTGATTGTAAGTATTAACTAATTTGACAGTCAAAAAAGACAGCCGTATCAAAATACGAACAACCAAAAAGTCAATATTCTGAGCAAGCTATTTTGGTATATTCACTTTCATATTAATAATTCATTCAGATTTTTTTAAAATTATTCTAATGAGTAAACTCAAACACGTACTGTCAGTACTATTTTTATTAGTATCAATTACTCTTTTCGCTCAAGCTGAATATGAGGTTTATACGACGACTATTTCTGAAAAATTCAATAGTGAAGAAGAGTTACAATCTCGACGAATTTGGACAAGCGGAACACAAGATAAAACAATTTTTAATATAGATTTGACCGTTGATGCAAATAATATTGTTCGACAATTAATCATTAACGATGCCAAAATTATTCCTCCAAGATTCCAGGATTACAAAGATTTAACCGAATATATTATTAAATATATAGATGGTGAAGTCCTAAACACTCCGACGACTGAAAAATCGAAAACGAAAGTTACAAGAGAAGAACCAGCCGAAGGCGATAAAGTAACTGATAGTGATAAACGTGCTTTAATGGATTTAATTAAAGTAGAATTAATCGAAGATAAATTGATTGATAATCCACAAGTTTTTGATTTTATGCTGACTTTCGATAGCTTATATATCAATGCAAAAAAGCAGGAACAAGAAGTATTTGAAAAATATCAAGCTTTGTACAGTAAATACTCAGCTGTTTCTTTATCAAACGGAACTTATTTTCAAATTACGCAGACACTTTAATTCAATCAA
>CAWVWD010000589.1:0-3076 GCA_963933585.1 uncultured Saprospiraceae bacterium | reverse complement strand
TTCCTTTAACTTTAGCTAAAAAGTCTTTAGGGTTTTCATAACTACAAATATCAAAACTTTATTACTCTAAAAAAAATATTGAAGAAACGTATATATTTAATCATCATATTGATTTAGCTAAAGAGTATGTCATACAGTTACTCGATAATATTGACAAACCTGAAAGAATACTTGAGTTAATAAATCATTTAGAAACTATCAATATGGTTGGAGATAATGATTTAGAAAAAAAATTGTCTACCACATTTGACGTTTTAATAAGAGATGTTTTTAATGGTTCTATTAATAATAAAAAAGATTATCAAAATTTCGGAAGTATTAAGTTATCGAAAGATAAAACAATTTCATATTACAGAATAAATAATGATAAAACAATTCAATCAATTGCACATAGGTCAAATTATTTGAAAGATGTTATTTTAATTGAGTCACCTTTAATATTGTCGTTATATCGTTTTATTAGAGATAGTTTAGCATTTAATAGAAATGGTGATTTTAATTCATCTTACCAAGGTTTACCTTATCACACTTTCGATTTTGTAAAAAAAATATCAGAGAAGCATTACGCTTATAATCATACAATAAATAAGGAAATTAGTGAAATTATATCAGGTAATTTAGATTTTGATAATAATCAAGATGATTTCATTTTTGTTGATAGTAATAATGAAAAGCATGATATAGTAAACGTGGCATCAGGAATTAAATCATTTGGTATATTACAATTGTTAGCAACGTCTGAGAATCTTAATGAAGATAATATCCTCATCATCGACGAACCAGAAGTTCATCTTCATCCATTTTGGCAAGTAGAATATGCAAAGATTTTAGTGAAATTAGCAGAAAATAATATTCCAGTTGTTGTTGCTTCGCACAGTCCGTATTTTATTGAGGCGTTAAAGACGTATTCGGATAAAACGATTAAGGATAAAACGAATTTTTACTTAGGTGAAATGCAAGAAGGCGGTTCCGTTTTCAAAGATGTAACGGATGACTTAGAGCCAATTTTTGAATTGTTGGCAATTCCAATGCAGCAATTAATGTTAGATAATCATTAAACTCAACTCCCATGTTAGCCGATTTTAAACAACTACTAATTGATAATAATTTACATTTTGAAAGTAGAATTTGTGATTTAGAACCAAACTATCCAACTTCTGAAAAACTCGCTATTGATTTTGATAGAGTTAAAGATGAATTTTATAGACGTTTCCGACAAGGAGAAACAAGAATGCCAAAATCCGCAGATGCGTTGATTTTAAAGCCTGAAAGTTCTGAATTGATTTTTATTGAATTGAAAGATTTAACGGTACTTTTTGAAGAAATCAATAGATTGGAATTATCTCGAAATGATATTAACGACAAATTCATTTTACTTTTTGCAAAGGAATTTCAAGTAGACAGAAAGTTAATTGATAGTTACGCTTTGATTTTAGAAGTTGCAGCTGAATTTGGAATTGATACTACATTCTATCCTTATTTATTGAAAGAAGTTGAAAAGCGATTTTTCTTTGTTTTAAATGTTAGTTCAAGAAATTTTGTTAGAACGAATTTATCGTTTTTAGCTTCTCGAAATCGTTATGATTATTTGATTTTTAATAAAGTCGACTTCATTCGTGCAGGAACATTAGATAGAACTCTTGATAATTAATGAAATAATTCCAAGCTTGAATTGTACCAATAATTAAAGTTAGAATACTCATCGTAATAGGATAAACCAAATAAACTCCTTTTGAGAAAGTAGAACTCCTTTTCTACTATAAGTTTCCCATAATATTGTAATCAAAACCAAGAACCACATCAAAATTTAACGCTCAAAAGAGAAGTTACCGTAACTTAGCTTTATTTTAACGTCAAAATGATGGTTAATTAAAAAGTTGTAGGTAGGTTCGCATACTGACAATATTTTACTATAATGTGTGAATTACTAAATATCGATATTGTAAAATAATTAGATTTAATGAAGCATTTTTTGAACATAGGATTATTGTTTTTGGCTTGTCTTACAAGTATCATTGGACATAGTCAAGAGAATTTGAAAGTAAAAGCGAAGAAAGGCGAAGGCATTTTTTCGTTATTGAAAAAATATAAGTTGGATATTTCGGATTGTAACAAAATGCATTTTTATCAATTAAATAATTTAAAGCCAGAAGAAGGTTTAAGGATTGATATTGAATACGAATTACCGATTTTCATTCATACTTATAATAATCAAAGTATTCGTTCCACGTTGGGAATCAAGGATTATGATGAAGCGGTAAAAATCCAAAATTATAATAATGAAATGACGAAGTCGAAGGTTAAAAAAGGGAATTATCGAACAGATAAGGAACTTTGGGTACCTTACCATTTTATCGTTTGTCCAGATGCAGAAAGTGAAACTTCAGTAGTTTCGGGTGATCGAATTTTTCCACTTTTTGGTAAAGAACATCAGCACGTTCCTTTGAAAAGTAATAAGCTGAAAGGAAAAGTTTATTATATTGTGGCTGGTCATGGCGGGCCAGATCCTGGAGCAATAAACCGGGCGAAAGGTCGAAAAATATGTGAGGATGAATACTCTTATGATGTGGCTTTGAGATTGGCGAGAAATCTATTGGAACACGGTGCAATCGCATATATGATTATTCGAGATGAGAATGACGGAATTCGTTCCGGTGAAATATTGAATTATGATAAAGATGAGGTTTGCTGGAAGAATCGGGCGATTCCTCTGAAGCAAAAATCAAGGCTAACACAGCGTTCTACCGTTATTAATAAGCTATATGATTATCACAAACAGAAAGGTTATAAAGAACAATATGCACTGATGTTACACATTGATTCTCGGAAAACGAGTAAACGAATTGATGTATTTTTCTATCACCATTCGAGTAGCCCTGCAGGCAAAAAGTTGGCGTTGCATTTACAAAAAACGATTAAAGGTAAATATGCACAATATCAAAAAGATAGGGGTTATTACGGAAGTGTAACTTCTCGTGATTTGCACATGTTGCGAGAGACAAAACCGACTAGTGTTTATGTCGAGATGGGCAATATTAAAAGTGAAGCAGATTTACAAAGATTTTTAAAAGAAAGC
>CAWVWD010000588.1:0-3085 GCA_963933585.1 uncultured Saprospiraceae bacterium | reverse complement strand
ATAGGCATGACGTATGAATTTGGATAATTTATTAATTCTGCAATTGTAGAATTAATTAACAAGTCAATGAATTAGTGAATATACGCTAAAAATTATTATTTCCAGACATCATTCAGTTTTCGAATTTTAGATTTAACTACTGAATGTAAAGTTAATTTTTGTACGGATTATTTGGAAATTAATTTAGACAAAAAATAGCGTAACTATGATTAGCGATGCTAGTGCAACTGCTCAAAAGTTCTTGATATTTTTTTTTGAGTATTTTCTAATTTTGGACTTGAGTATTGGATAGGCGGCTTTGAGTCGAATGTCTAATTGTCAACCTTTTAATTATCAATTTTTTTTGATTTGTTACGCTTGATTTGTTACACTTGATTGTTTCGCTACTAGATTTGAGATATTAGATACTTGTAAAATAACCAAAATTTTGAGACTAAAGGTGACCATTCATTCAGCGTCAATAAAAAAGTATTCGTTATTATAACTCGTTCCAATAAGAAAAAGCTAAAGTTGTTAATTTTATAAGGTCAATAAGTTTATTGAGAATACAAATAAGAAATTCTACCTCAAATGTAAACGCCTCTTTAATAGTCTTAATTTTTAGGCTTTTTGATAAACTTTTTGGAACTTAAATTTCGTTTTTTTTGATTTTTTTTGTGATCGTGTTCCGGTACGGACGTTTTGCGTAATATCAACACAACGATACATCAACCCGAAAATATAAGATTGTTCTAGTTTTTTATTTCCATACGGGATTTGTCAAAGGACCAACTTCTACAAGGAATCTCAATGACTTTCAACACCTTAACTAAGATTCCTTTTCGACACTTCTTAAAATTAGTACTTCCAAAACAAGTAAAAAATCTAACTTAGCTTAAAAATTAAGCTATCTGATTAACAGTCAATTATTTATAATTATTTAATATTCCTATAAGCATAGTTATTAAATCAACTAGATAATCTTAATTTTGCAGCGATTTTTAAAAATTAATTCCGGTTTATCCTGATTCTTTTGGAAAATATTGGGACAAAAAAATAAAAAAAATTAATCGTGGTAACGACAAAACAAACGATTGCCGAAAAGGCAGCAGACAATATTAGGATTTTAGCGGCTTCAATGGTAGAAAAAGCAAAATCAGGTCATCCAGGTGGGCCAATGGGCGGAGCAGATTTTACGCACATTTTGTTCACAGAATATATGAATTTCGATCCTGATGATGGCACATATCCGTTCAGAGATAGATTTTTCCTTGATCCAGGACACGTTTCTGCTTTATTGTATTCTCAATTGGCAATGTTTGGTAACTACACAATGGATGAACTGGCAAATTTCCGTCAGTGGGGAAGTCCAACTCCTGGTCATCCAGAGATTGACAAAAAACGTGGTGTTGAAAATACATCAGGTCCTTTGGGTTTAGGTCACGCTTTCGGTGTTGGTTCAGCGATTGCAGAACGCTTTTTGGCGACTCGATTTGGCGAACAAATTGCGAATAAAACTTATATGTACATTTCTGACGGAGGTGTTCAAGAAGAGGTTTCACAAGGTGTTGGTCGTATTGCAGGTTATTTAGGTTTGAATAATGTCGTGATGTTTTATGATGCGAATGATGTTCAATTATCAACAATGGTTGATGAAGTAATGACCGAAGATACTGCTAAGAAATACGAAGCATGGAACTGGAATGTTATCACAATTGATGGACATAATCACGATGAAATCCGCGCAGCTTTGGACGCAGCAAATGCGGAAACAGATCGCCCAACTATCATTATTGGTAAAACAATAATGGGAAAAGGTGCGAAAACAGAAAGCAATACTTCTTGGGAAGGTCAAGTCGATACACATGGTCAGCCGTTGAGTAAATCTGGGGCAGATTACGTGAAAACGATTGAGAATTTGGGTGGAAACCCTGAAAATCCATTTGTGATTTTTGATGATGTGGCAGCTTATTACGAAGAGGTGAAAAATGCAAAACGTGCATTAATCGCAGAACAGAAAGCGGCTTTCGCTGAATGGGAGAGCGAAAACACGGAATTGGCCGCTAAATTAAATAGCTTTTTATATGAAGCACCAAAAGTAGATTGGGCAGCAATCGAACAAAAAGCTGGTCAAGCAACTCGTAACGCTTCTAAAACGGTTTTGGCTCACTTGGCTGAAAACGTTGAAAATATGATTGTCGCTTCTGCTGATTTATCGAACTCTGATAAAACAGACGGTTTCTTAAATGTTGTTGGAGCATTCAAACGACACGATTTTTCTGGTGGATTCTTACAAGCTGGTGTTTCTGAATTAACGATGGCAGCATTGTGTACCGGAATGGCTTTACACGGTGGTGTAATTCCTGCTTGTGCGACATTCTTTGTATTCTCGGATTATATGAAACCCGTGATGCGTGTGGCAGCATTGATGGAACAACAAGTGATTTTCGTTTGGTCTCACGATGCTTTCCGTGTCGGTGAAGATGGACCAACGCATCAGCCGATTGAGCAAGAAGCACAGTTGCGTTTATTAGAAAAATTGAAAAATCATTCTGGTAATAATGCGATGTTAGCGTTGCGTCCTGCGGATGTGAACGAAGCAACGGTTGCTTGGAAAATGGCATTGGAAAATACAAATTCTCCAACAGGTTTGGTTTTCTCTCGTCAGAATATCAAAAATATTCCAAACTCTTCTTACGAAACTGCTTTACAATCTGAAAAAGGTGGTTACATTGCTGAAGACTGCGAAGGAACGGCTGATATCATTTTAGTAGCAAATGGTTCAGAAGTTTCGACTTTGGCAGCTGGTGCAGAATTACTAAAAGCCGAAGGCGTCAAAATTCGTTTGGTTTCGGTACCATCAGAAGGTGTTTTCCGTAATCAATCTAAAGCTTACCAATTATCTGTTTTACCAATCGGTGTTCCGAAATTCGGAATGACAGCAGGTTTGCCTGTGAATTTGGAAGGATTAGTTGGTTTAGATGGGAAAGTTGTCGGATTATCGCATTTTGGATATTCTGCTCCTTATACTGTTTTAGATGAAAAATTCGGATTTACGGCGGAAAGTGTTTGTCGTGAAGTTTTGAGTTTTCTTGGGAAATAATAT
>CAWVWD010000587.1:0-3099 GCA_963933585.1 uncultured Saprospiraceae bacterium | reverse complement strand
CATAAACTATTTTATTCCAACCAGTGCTGTCATTACGCAGTTTAGTTTTTTCTTGTTCAATATGAAAAAAACGACCATTTGTAGTCGTTGCATTAGCATTACAAGTATTTGGACTGGTGTTAATAAGTCTTCCTTGTACATTGAAAAATCCCCTTAACCTTGTCCAAGAAATATCAATATGAGCAATTTTGAAAGTCAAGGAAGGATCGGCATCAAATAAATTAGTCTTAAAGACTGAAAGATAATCTGGCGTAGGTGTAATTTGTGTACCGTTGCTCAACACAACGTAAGGATCCGTACTTAATTTGGAAAAACCATGTAGTTGTATGAAATGTGCATTGGCAAAATTATTAAATAGAATTTCGGTCGTTTTTTGAAAAACGGATAACGTTTCATGTGCTAAGTCAGATATCCGATAAGGTTCAGAACTACTCGAACAGCCAGTAGTCGTACCAGTACAGCTGGTATAAATCGAACTATTGCAGCGATGCGTTCCATTGACATAATAAAACATGGCTTTGGTTGCTTTAAACACCCAAATCCCTTGATGTCCTGTATTTGTATCTCTTTTTGAATGAGGGGATTGTATTACAATAGGGCGACAATAATCAGGATAATAGACATACGTTCCCCAATAATTTGAATCGATTGTTTCTAAAATATAGTAGGTGCGAGAAGGTAAAAATGAGGTGTCCATAAGGTGAATAAGTTCATAGCCGATTGTATTCGCAGAATCTGATGCTTCGTTATAATTCCCCGAAAATACGTTATTTAGCATATGATGCCATGTGTTTAACTGACTCAAACTTGGCGCTTTATAATCGTCACCTGAACTTCCCGGCAGATTAGAAATAATCGTTGCAACTTCGTCATAAACGCTACCATTTTTTTGGATGATTTGACAATTTCCATCTATAATAAAAGTGGAAAATAGTAGGCAAATGATTGTGATTTTGAAGGTTTTCATTACTATTTGTTAGGAAAGTATCCGGATATATTTATTCGTAATAATCTAATAATCTAATAATTTTTCAAATTCTAGAATTTGATTATCAATGATTTATGAATCTAAAATTATATTTTAAGTATAGGAATAAATATGTCTGGGTACCTATATATTTAAAGATACTTTTTAGTAATTTTTCTGATTTTCTTTCAATAGTGCAATCCTATTTAAGCTCAATTCCTACCGTTTTTATAATTTCTAAAAAAAATACGATTTGAGATTTATTTACTATCGATAAGCACTCCATTATAATCAAAAATTATATATTTAGAAAAGTGCAAACAGACAAGATACCGATTATAGTTCATGTATTTTTTCTTTTCTGATTGTATCGAGGTTTTAATATTTAAGTCCAAACTATTATATAAAATTGGGTTACAGTTATTTTAAAAACTTGTAACTCATTGACAATCAATCTTGTCAGGTCTTTCTACCAATAAAAAATGTATAATAGTTTGATTTTAGATTAAACATTGATATAATAATTTGGGTATTAATTTCTAAAGTATTACGAAAAGTCTGACTTCCCTATCTCAAATCTCCGCACTCGAATTTATATAGAACAAAAACTTAGGACTTCTATAGAAATTGTCAAAAACCCTTAATTTATCGCAATAGATACACTTGAGTTGAAACCTATATCGAATTCTGGTATGGGAAGTAATTCTTTAAAAGAAGGTGGGTGCGACAATCAACATAAGGGAAAAAAAATAGCGATTCAGAATCACTCTGAACCGCTATTTCTATAATTTTTTGGTAAAGGCTTAATTTATTTTTATCACAATTTTACCTTTCGCTCTACCCGTTGCAAGGTGTGCGAATGCCTCCACACTTTCCGAAAAAGGGTAAACCTTATCAATAATTGGTTTGATTTTTTCGTCTTCAACCATTGATTTAATTTCGCCCAAATGAGCACCATTTGGGTGCATGAAAATAAACTTGTAAGATGCCTCTTTCGCATCCACTAGTTTAGCTAATTCTTCTGGCAATTTGTAATCTGCCATTCCAAACATTTTAGCACTTTCTTCATCTAAAGGACCGACAACGCTCACAATTTTTCCACCTTTTTTAATAACCTCAAAAGCCTCTGATGTATAATTTTTTCCAAGTGTATCAAACACGATATCAGCATTTTTTACGATGGTTTTATAATCCTCTTTTTTGTAGTCAATTACTTGATCTGCTCCAAGTGCTTTAACCCATTCTACATTGGTTGTACTTGTCGTCGTGTACACATAAGCTCCTTTTGCCTTAGCATATTGAATAGCGAAACTTCCGACACCACCTGAGCCTGCATGAATAAGCACGACATCATTTTCTTTTATACCGACGTGTGCCAACGATTGTAAAGCAGTAAGTCCTGCTAATGGCAAACTTGCAGCTTCCTCGAAAGAGATATTGCCAGGTTTTTTTGATACGGCCATACTTGTGACTGCAACATATTCTGCGATTGTACCCATTTGTTCTTGAGGAACTCTCGAATAAACCAAGTCTCCAATTTCAAAATTGTTGACTTCTGCTCCTTTTTCGACGATAATTCCACTTACATCATAAGCGGAAGTACTCGGAAATGGAATAGGAATCAAACCTTGTAGATTTCCCAAAATAATACTTTTATCTATCGGATTAATAGCGGCAGCCTTAACCTCGATTAATACATCGTTCGCTTGTATCGTTGGTTTATTCACTTCATTAAAGACCAAACTATCTTTAATATCACCATATTTCGTTATCTGTAATGCTTTCATTTTTGTATCTTTTTAATGCTAATTAATAATTTGATACAAAAGTAAAGTAAGCACATTGAATAAAAATTGACCTATGGTAAGAAACTATTTTTTTGATTTTTCAACCCTAATACGGCTTAAGCTTTCTTGCGTAATTCCCAAATAAGATGCGATATGATAATTACGTGCATGCTGCTCAATATCAGGATATTGCTTTAAAAATAAATCATACCTTTCCGAAGCGGTCAATTGTAATTGATTTAAAATCCTCTTGTGTAAACTAACGACATGACGCTCCAACAGTTTTCTTTGAAAGTATTCATATTCAGGAAATAATGCAAACATTTTATTCAATTCCTTAGCATT
>CAWVWD010000586.1:0-3100 GCA_963933585.1 uncultured Saprospiraceae bacterium | reverse complement strand
TTAAAAAGAATGGGCAGAAATAATTTTTCAAATATAACGCTACATTCGAATTTCGGTTCTCATTGGGCGAAACATTATAATGCTTACGCAAATTACGTTTCCTATTTCCCTTACATAGATAGTATTAAAGTCGTATTTCCAACGTAGCAAGGTGACAGTATTCCGTGGGGATATTATTATGGTATAAAATTATTAAGTACCAAGCCAAAAATAATCGGATATTAAAACGCCATAATTCTTTTGGCTTGGTACTTAAATGTGTTTATAATTTTTTCAGACCTGACGGATTTTCAAAAACCCGTCAGATTCTTACCGAACATTTTAAGCTGCTGTTTCTATACATTATAGTACAGCTATTTTTTTTGATAATTAATTCCATCCTTTTCTAATCTAAAGGAAATTGCTAACTTGGGTAATCAATTATTTGTACAAACCCTGAAAGGGGATGAATATAAATAACCATAGTGTACCTATGGAGAACCAAACAAAACCAAATAATATGCAAATAAAAAAATCATCAACGGTTTACGATGCCATAATCGTAGGCTCAGGAGCTGGCGGCGGCATGGCGGCGAATCAACTC
The DNA here is from genome assembly GCA_963933585.1 of uncultured Saprospiraceae bacterium. Lineage (GTDB taxonomy): Bacteria > Bacteroidota > Bacteroidia > Chitinophagales > Saprospiraceae > CAWVWD01. The sequence continues at coordinate 2,517 of CAWVWD010000586.1, read as the reverse complement.
GCAAACGCAGGACTAAAAGTAGCCGTCGTAGAAGCAGGTCCTTTCTTTGACCCCAAAGATCCAAATACACAAACTCAACTCAAATGGCCTTGGGAATCACCTCGAAGAGGCGCGTCGACAACTCGTGCTTTCGGCGATTACGATATGTCTTATGGCGATTGGGAAGTCGATGGCGAACCTTATACGAAAAAAGAAGGCACGGAATTTATGTGGTGGCGTTCTCGAATGCTCGGTGGACGAACGAATCACTGGGGAAGAATTTCTTTGCGCTTTGGGCCAGATGATTTTCAGCACAAAAGCATTGATGGTTTGGGTGAAGATTGGCCAATCACTTATGATGATATAAAACCGTATTACGATAAGTTGGACAAAATGGTCGGTGTTTTTGGTTCAAAAGAAGGACGGCATAATGATCCGGACGGTTATTTTTTACCAGCTCCAAAACCTCGCTTACACGAGTTATATTACATGAAAGGCGCTCGGAAATCTAATGTTGATGTGATTCCTTCTCGTTTATCTATTCTAACAAAACGAATTAATAAAGAGCGTGGCGTTTGTTTTTATTGTAATCAATGTAGCCGTTCTTGTTTTGCATATGCGGATTTTTCAGCAAGTTCAGTTTTTATAATTCCTGCGCTGAAAGGCGGACAAATAGATTTGTTTACCGATTGTATGGTTCGCTCTGTGACGACGGATGACGAAGGTTTGGCAACTGGCGTTTCTTATATTAATAAAGAAGATAGAAAAGAATATAAGCTTAGAGGTAAAACGGTTCTTTTGGGGGCATCTGCTTGTAGTTCGGCTCGTATTTTATTGAATTCAAAATCAAAACAACATCCAAACGGTTTAGGAAATAGCAGCGATATCGTTGGTCGATATTTGCATGATTCTACTGGTGCAGGACGTTCGGCTTTTGTTCCAGCATTGATGGATAGAAAAATCTATAATGAAGATGGTGTTGGTGGATTACACGTTTATTCTCCGTGGTGGTTAGATAATAAAAAATTGGATTTCCCGAGAGGTTATCACATTGAAGTTTGGGGCGGAATGGGCATGCCAGCGTATGGTTTTGGTATGCAGACACACGAAATGAATAAATACGTTGATGGTCAAGTTGGTGGTTATGGCGATAAATTAAGGAAGGATGTGAAGCGATTTTATGGTGCATTTGTTGGAATGGCAGGACGTGGAGAATCCATTTCAAAATATGAAAATCGCTGCACACTTGATTCAGATGTCGTGGATCAATTCGGAATTCCTGTTTTACAATTTGATTATAAATGGTCGGATTATGAGCGATTACAAGCTCGACACATGCACAATACTTTTGAAGAAATCATTCATAACATGGGTGGAGAAGCTTTGGGCGATAAACCCACTAAAGAGCAAGATTATGGACTTTTGGCTCCCGGTCAAATCATACATGAAGTCGGCACAACTCGGATGGGAAATGATCCAAAAACTTCTGTTACGAATAAACATTCTCAATTGCACGATGCTAAAAATGTATTCGTTGTAGATGCAGGCGTTTTTACCTCGCAAGCCGATAAAAATTGTACCTGGACAATTATGGCATTGGCGATGCGGACTTCTGAGTTTGTTATTAATGAATTAAAAAAACAAAATTTGTAGATTATTCCAGTAGCCACTGCTTTAACTGTCGTTTTTTAAATTATAAACGGCAGCTAAAGCAGCCGCTACCGGCGTTCAAATAAATAAAAAGTGAACAGAAGAGAATCATTCAAATCTATATTATTAGGAGCAGTCGCAGGGGCGACATTGACGACAATCGGCTGTAAAGAAGATATTCCTGTAGTTAAGGAAGCTGTAAATGAATTAGGATTATATGGACGAACTCCAAAAGAGATTGAACGGGATAATGATTTGTTGAGTCAAGTTTATTTTGATGAACATGAATTAGAAACCATTGCCATTTTATGTGATATAATTCTACCTGCAACAGCGACAGCAGGTTCAGCGACAGATGCCGAAGTGCCAGCATTTATCGAATTTATCGTCAAAGATTTACCGAATAATCAATTACCCATTCGAGGTGGTTTAATGTGGTTAAATTCAGAATCGAATCGTCGTTTTGAAAAAACATTCAAAGCATGTAGTAACTCGGAACAAATCGAAATCGTAGATGATATTGCTTATCCGGATGAAAAAGGCGAAAAACCTGAATTTGCTCCCGGTATTAAATTCTTTGATAAAATCCGTGGTTTGGTTATTACCGGATATTATACATCGAAAGTAGGCATCGACGATTTAGGTTATAAAGGCAATACGCCAAATATTTGGGATGGCGTTCCTCAAGATGTTTTGGATAAACATGGTATGAAATACGATGAGGATTGGTTACCGAAATTTGTGGATCAAAGCAAACGAGAAATTCAAGCAGAATGGGATGAGGAAATGAATTTGATTACGTAAAATAAAGTAGCACCACTCTCCAGAGTGGTGCTACAATTAATTAATAAACCATTTGTGACTTTACGACCTAAATTTTTTATCAAC
>CAWVWD010000585.1:0-3120 GCA_963933585.1 uncultured Saprospiraceae bacterium | reverse complement strand
AATGCCAAAAAATACGCCGGATTCATTATTCACACTTCGAGTTTCGGCAAAAGCGTTTCCTGCAATAGTTTGAAAGTCGGGGCTGAAATATCGTTGGAGAATGGAGAAATCAATTGCTTTTCCTGTACTGATTAATAAGCCGTTGAGCGTTGCAATTCCTTTGTTATCGCTTATTGCCGTTTCTCCGAAAAAGTGTAAATTCCGAAAGGTATATTCATAATCTGTACTAATATTCAAAAGTTCATTTCCCGAAAAACGATTTAGATTATACAATTTATCGTCTGTTTCGACGGTTGCGTTATATTTTGAATAGACGGTATTTAGTGCGATTTTTCCACGACGAAGATTATACGCCAAACTTCCGCCAAAAAGTAATTGGTGCAATGATTTTTCGTCCTCTATTTCGGCATTATTTCGATGGAATCCCGAAATTTGAAAAGCGGAAATTGCTTGTACTTCGTCTTCAAAATTAGTCGTGTCAACGGAAGAAACATTAGCATCTAAATTTCGGGAAGAAGCGAAAGTGGTGAACGAAAATTTATTGAATTTAAAAGTGACGGCTGCCCCTCGTTGAAATAAGTTTTCATTGACGGAAGTATAAGGTAGAATCGGAACGCTTTGTCGTTTTACGTTTAAAGCTGCGGCAGATTTTCCGAAACCAAATCCCGACCAAATCGTTAACCCTTGACCTAAACTTATTTTATAATCACCTATAGCAATGGTTTTAATATTTTTGGATAAGTCACGAGCGTAAAAATGAGCGGACATATAATCAAAACCTTGTGGATTTGAACCAGTGAAAAATTCCTCTCCCGGATCTTTTTCCATCGTGATTCCGTAACTTAATCGAGTATCGTAATTGTAGCGAAAGCGAAAATAGTATTGATTTTTGTCGCCTAAATAAGCGTTATCTTTTTCGGTTTCATAACCTTCTTGTGCTTCTAAAACTCTGCGAAAACGAGTATAAATCGTGGCATCGCCTTTTGTTAATCGATTTAAAAAATTATCTTTTCCAATCAACTCATTTCCAATAGAAACGTAAGGCAAAATTTGCTGAATCGTATTTAAATCGAAGTTTGGAATAGATTGTAATTCATAAACGGAAATGAAATTTCCTAAGTCATTTCGATAGGTCAGGAGGCTTTGAATTTGAATAGGATTGAGTAAGCCAAAGGTTATCAAATCATCAGCAGTTACTTTATTAAGGTTCAATGGTTTATTGGCGTAAGCGCCTAAATTTTCAAATTGGGTATCAAAATTAAAATCAGTTTCTTCGCCTGTCTGATCGACGGCATCTTCAATGATTATTTGATTTTCAGGTGTTTCGATTTGTGCATTAGCCATCGAAATAGAGACAGTGAATATTATTATTAACAAAAATATTTTTTCCATTTTTTAACTATTTTATATGATAATTGCAAGGAAATGAAATTCAGACAAGGGTATTTTTTTGAACTAAAAAAGTTACAAACGAGCCTCACGAAAAATGTTTAAAAGGTTGCTTTTCTATCCTAAAAAATCGGGTTTGTATCTTTTATGCTTTTTGTGGTTCAACTTTACTTTTGTTTTGAATCTGATTTTTTAAACTCATAAATCATCGAAAAAGTCGGTGTAAAACCTAAGGTTTGGTGATAACGAGCGGCGAAATCAAGCGTAAGTTGTTTGAGATGAATACCAATTCCAAAGCTATTTTGAATGGGTTCTGTTCCTACGCCTAAGCGGATAGAAAGTGGTTCGATGATGTGATAATCCAAACCAACTCGTATCGAAGTTGGATATTCAAAATCCTTTTGGGCTTCAGTTGCAATCAAGACTTTATTGGAAAAGCGGTAAGAAAGACCGATATTGAATTGAGTTGGTAAATACTCGTCAGGAGCGATTTCGATGCGAAAAGGATTAGAAATTGCAGCTCCGAGCCAAAGATTTTCGATAATTTCGGCTTGTAAACCACCTTCGAAACTAATGGCGTTGAAATTTCCATATTCTGAAATTCGAGTGTTCAAATAATTGAATTGAACGCCGATAGCGAATTTTTTGGATAATTTACGTGCGTAGGCTAAGCCGATTTTTTGTTCTTTATAAACTTCAAAACCGAAAGTTTGAATCAAAAGGCCGAATGAACCAAAGCGAGTTGGTAAACCTGCGACTGCACCGAATTGTTGAATATCAGTGTTTAAAAATCGTTGTTCGGCCAATAAACCGACGCTTGTATTTTCTAAAAATGCGATTCCAGCTTGATTGGACGTAATCGAAAAGACATCTTGAAAAGTAGTGGAAGTATTTGCCATTGCTGCACCTTTTGCTCCGCTAATGCTGGAAGATCCATTTTGGGCAAAGGTTATAAAAGTGATTGAAATGAAGATAATGATGAAAAGGATTGGTTTCATACGATTTGAGTTGAGTCTGTAAAAATTGGATTAATAAGTGACCTGAAGTCAGGAGGAATTTCATACTACTGTACAAAATGTAAAAAAGTGATTTAAGACTATTATGCTAAATTTCACGCTAATAAAAAAGTAAATATTAAAACGACTTCTCTACAAATTTACCTTAAAATCTTTAGAATTAAGTTAAAGTGAGTTATAAAATATATTGATAGGGAGCTTGAGTCTCTTTAGCGTCCGAACGGTATATTTGAATAAACTGAACGGAATAGTTGATTAAATTATAGGCGAAGAAAGAAACAGCATGAGTTCAAATTATCAACGGTCAGTACGAATATTTTGTACTCATGCTTTCAGCCGGTTGGGATTAAATATCTCACGATTTACCTTTGAGTTTTACGTTTAAAGTGCGATTATTCGATATTGAAGATATCCTAATTTCTCGAGAGAAGCGGGTAAATAATTAGGATTACTCTATTATTGAATTGATTTGGAAAAGCACGGAATAAGTAATATCACGGAACGAAAATACCCGATGAAGTGATTATTTGAGTATTTTAATTTTAGGGAATAGGAAATACATAACCCATCTAAATTTTACGAAGCCCGTCTGTTGTGCGAATGGATAAGCCATTTTTATTTTAGACGAAGAAATAATCACAGATATAGTGATTATTATGGTGAGTATTTTAACAAGGTATAAAATGAAAATAGCAAGCAGAATGGATGAATTATC
>CAWVWD010000584.1:0-3121 GCA_963933585.1 uncultured Saprospiraceae bacterium | reverse complement strand
TAATAATAAAGGACGCATAAGGATTTCTTATGCGTCCTTTATGAAATTTCTGCCTACAAGGAATCGGGATAAACGGTTCCTTGCGGTTAAACCAAATCAGGACGAAAATATTCCTGATTTTTAATTATTTGAAAGGTTTCCGTTGTGTCCATTCCTCTTGCGGATTGAACCAGTCGAAAGTTTTGTGTGCTAAAGCGTTGAAAATTGGATTGTGATTTTTTAGGTAAAAATATAAATCGTGCGGAACTGCACCGACAGAACTTTTAATTTCCAAAGCTGTTCGAGCCAAAAATATTTGTTTTACTTCGCGATAAATTCCCATTCGAATCATATCATAAAGCATATTTAAATATAATTGGTAAGGTCGGTTTTCAGCTTGATTAATTCCTAAATAGTGTGATTCCATTAATTCCTTCTCAAAGAAAACCGTATAAAACCCAATCAATTCTTCTTCTTTGAAATAGGCGATAACTTTGAATTTTTCGCCCAAACGTTCTTTAAGATTGGTAAAATAATGCGTTTGTAATTCAATGCCATTGAAACCGGCACTCACGACAACTTGATTGTACAAATCAAACATTTGACTTTCATAATGTTTGATTTCTTCCAAACTCAATTCTTGTTTTTCAATATGCTTTGCTTTCTTAAAAGCACTTTTCGCTCGAACTCGATATTTAGAAGACATTGCAGCCAAATAATCATCGAATTTTTTCCAATCTGCTTTCAAATTAATCACCATATTTGGTTGAATTTGAAATTCACTGAAACTGGTATTTTTTATATCTTGGCGACCATTTTCAAAGTAATCTTTGAAAAGTGTCACACTTGCCTTGATTCCTTTCGTTTTTAGCTGCTGACGTAACACTTCTAAACCTTGATTGACAATACTGAATTGTTCTTTATCATTAACCAATTGCTTATCAAAACGATAACCATATTCTCCAGTCATCAAAATATTCCCACAAACAATGGCACAAAATTCCATTCGATGAGCCAACCATTTTTTAACCGTTAGAAACTTTGCATTTTCGTCATTAAAACTTTTGTGGTGTTTTAAGCTTTCATAAGTCGAAAAATTGAATATTTGAGCGTAAGCGATTCCGCAAGGTTGATTGTTTTTATAAAAGGTCAAATAGGCGAAACGCATTCCTTTCGGGGGACAACTTTCAAGTGCATTAAGGTATTCTGGCTGCAAAAATAGCGTTTGGTTTTTTGCTATTTTTGACCAATCTGAACACGAATCAATGGTTTCTGAAAGATGAATTTGAATATTATTTTCCAATTGAATTAATTCATTAACCATTATTTCTGCAATCGCCTTCTTGGGCGAACAGACTTTTGTTAAGAGTTGATAAGTACAGGATAATGTCGACGACATAGTATTTTATTTAGTTCCTTTTAAGACGCAAACATAACCTATTTTGATTACGGATTGTTTCAATTTAACTTTAATTAATGCTCAAAACCAACCAACGTACATGAATCTTCGACATATTAAATTACAAACCAACGATTTGAGTAGCGTGCAACATTTTTATAGTCATATTTTGGAATTACCAATTATATATGAATCCAAGACCGAAATTATATTTAAAATTGGTGCGACAAACCTTGCCTTTGAATTTTCCGATATTCTAAACCCAATTTACCATTATGCAATAAATATTCCCCAAAATCAATTTAAATTAGCTTGTAAATGGCTTCGAGAACGAGTCGAAACGATTCAATATGAAGGTTCAGATATTATCAATTTCAAAAATTGGAATGCACACGCTATTTATTTTTATGATTCAGTTGGAAATATCGTAGAACTTATTGCAAGACATAATTTAGATAATATTTCTGATGAAATATTTACAGTCAAAAGTTTATTAAAAATAAGTGAAATCGGTTTGCCAACTGCTAATGTTCCAAAGTTTAAAGCCTTATTAAATGAACATTTAATGCTTCAGACTTTTGTTTCCGGCGGAGAAAAATTTGATCCATTAGGAACTGAAAATGGTTTATTTATTTGTGTGATTTTGGATAGAAAATGGTTTCCAACAGAAGTGATTTCAAAAGCATTTCCCGTGGAAGTGATTTTGGATATTGATAAAGAAATAGATTTTGAATATGAAGTTTATCGGATTCGAAGTTCGACTCGATGATTTTAGTGCAAAAGTGGAAAGATTTCGCAGTATTCACAAGCCGAAATTGAAAGACATTTTTAAAATACCATTCAATTTCTGTATAAACGATTGAATCGAACCATAATAACACATTTTGTTTAAATTCAACGATCAAAAACATTTACTTTTTAAACTTTTTGTTTTATATTTGTTTTCATAAGCATTAATTTATAACTTATTTAGGATTTATCTGGAAATTTATAATTTTTTTAGTTACAAATTTGCTTTATTTACTCAAAATAATTACATTTGTACTATTATAAACAAATTGTTTAATATAATATAATTCAGGTTGATGTTCTTTTTGAATCAAAAAACAAAAACCTTTACACTACAATAAATATTATAATTATGGCTAATGAACAGGATGCAAAACTAAAAGCTCTTCAATCCACAATTGACCGTCTAGATAAAACTTACGGAAAAGGAACGGTAATGAGAATGGGAGATAAAAAAGCGGTTGAAATCGATGTTATTCCAACTGGTTCTTTAGGTTTAGATATTGCTTTGGGAATTAATGGTTTGCCAAAAGGTCGTATCATTGAGATTTATGGTCCGGAATCTTCAGGTAAAACAACTGTTGCCATTCATGCAATTGCGGAATGTCAAAGACAAGGTGGAACTGCTGCTTTTATTGATGCAGAACACGCTTTTGATCGTTTTTATGCAAAGGGTTTAGGGGTAGATGTTGATAATTTATTGATTGCTCAACCCGATTATGGTGAGCAAGCTTTAGAGATTGCGGAAAACCTAATTCGTTCAGGTGCGATTGATATTATTGTAGTAGATTCTGTGGCCGCTTTAGTTCCTCGTAGTGAGATTGAAGGGGAGATGGGAGATTCAAAAATGGGTTTACAAGCTCGTTTGATGTCGCAAGCAATGCGTAAATTAACCTCAGCGATTGGCCGTACAAACTGCTGTTGTATTTTTATTAACCAATTGCGTGAGAAAAT
>CAWVWD010000583.1:0-3129 GCA_963933585.1 uncultured Saprospiraceae bacterium | reverse complement strand
GTTTTTTTTGAACTATCTTCAAAATTAATATTTGCAACTATCTGACCATTAGCGTCATTCTGACTAAAAAGATTCAGTAAAAATATCATTAATAAAATTTGTAAAAATGTTCGCATATTTATTTGTTTTTAAAATGATTTAAAAAAATCTAATGTTGCACCAAAACCTGCCCTTGCTTCACCAATTTCCCTTCCACATAAACGCCATAAAAATAAACGCCACTATTCCAATCCGAAACATTTACCTGTGCCTGTTCCACATTATCCGCCAAAACACGACCGACTTCTTGTCCTAAACCCGAATACACCCGAATCTCCGTCTTCCCATCTATCGGCTTCTCAAACCGAAACCGCACCACCTCCGAAGCAGGATTAGGATAAACCACCACCTCATTATCAAAAACCACCGCCACATTTTCTGTATTATCCAATAGCTGACAACCAGGGACGATGCAGCCGAGACTATCGGTGCGGATGAGCCAACCCCAATAATTACCAAAATTACCAGCACCAGGAGTCATATTCTGAATATAACCTGATACAATCATTCCACCATCGTCTAAAAACTCAAAATCACCTAAAGCATGCCATTGATAGACTCCAGGAAATATAATAAACTCTCTTTGCCATAAGCTATCACCATTTTCATCTAACTCCATCATCCAACCAGTAAGCGAAACATCATCCAATGAACGGTCTGAAAAGTATCCTCCTGTACAAATAAAATGTCCATTATCTTTTTCTTTAATATGTAAAAACCTTGACCATTCTATTCCATATCTTTTTTCCCATACTAACTGTAGATTATTATCTAATTTACTAATATATCCCTCATAATCATAATGTGTGCTATTAATACTTTGCTTCACCCCCTCATAACCATAAGAAAGTAATCCACCATCTTGAGTAAGTGTAATTATAGATCCTGCTATCCATCTATTGATAGGTGTTCTATATTCATTTAGTATATTACCCGCAGTGTCTATTTGAAGAACCCATGTTCCTAATTCGAAGGATAGCTGAAAATCATAATCCTTTGTTTTTATAGAACCTATAATCAAATCACCATTAGAATTAAAAAAAATATCATTAGCATAAGTAGAATTTGTACTATCAACAATAGGAAAGGCATCATAATATTGTCGCCAAATTTCATTACCTAAACTATCTGTTTTAATTAATATTGTTTCACTATCATAAGTGTAAAATAATGCTCCAATTAGATAAAAATTATTACTATTATCTTGGGTAACACCTGAAAGAATTATTGGATACGTATCACTATAATTCTTATTGGTAATAATATTTCCATTATAATCTGTAATTAATAAAAAACTGCTTCCATCATAACTATTTCTACCAACATTTGCTAAATATCCTTGATTTGTGATAATCATCGCATCATACCAAGTTTCTGTCGTATAGGTTGTATCACCATATATACTTGACCATACTTTATTACCGTTTGTATCTATTTTCATCAACATTCCTCTATTAAGCGTATAGCCATCAAGGGTATCTTGAGTAACTCCCGATATATAATAAGCACTATCTGTTGCTACGATACTTCCAAACTCTGTATAAAAAGTACTATCAGAAGCTACTCGATAAGCATTATTAAAAGTTGGCTGTGCTGATAGCGTAACAATAACAAATAAATTTATGATTAATAAAATAAATTGTTTCATAGTCAAAGAATTAATAGGGTAAAGGCATCAAAACCTTTACCCTAAGTCAAAAATATTATTTCATAATCGACACTTTACCCGAAGCTAAAGTTTTATCTCCTCGCTTTAAAGCATAGAAATAAATACCATTTTCTATAGTACGAGTATCCCATAATAACTGACCTTCGGCATCGTTTATATCAAACTCTTTGATAACCTTTCCTGTTATTGACGTAATAATAACTGTAGCTTTTTCAATATATTCAGGTAATTCATAATCAAAATTGACGTAATCAGTAGCAGGATTTGGATAGACGTTAAGATTGGTCAAACTTTGTGTCAACTCTAACATCGCATCTTCTACTTGAATAACCCTTCCAGATGATGTATTTGTTATATCAATTATCTCTTCTATACATTCGTCAAAAAAAAAGCATAGAATACTTCGTGCTTGAAAGGCAGCATCATCGCTTGAATTATAGGCAATGTTTTGTAATTGTCCTTTTTCGCTTTCGGTGATATCTAACCATGTTCTATCATTTTGTAAAATGTTTACTTTTAAAGTCATCAACTGCTGATAGGCTTGATAAGCTGTTCCATATCTTTCAAAATACTCTTCAAATGTTGTTTCTACATCGTTCAAAGCAGTTTGAGCCATTGTGTATTGACCTCTTGATAAATAGTGTTCTGCTAAAGCAAAACGACCTTTAGGTGTATTATCCCGTTCTAACCAATACTTTACTGTGTCTAATTGTATAATGCTATCTCGCAAAGCATAATGCACTAATAACTGCACAGCAGAAGCCTTTTTTTCATTATAAACGACCATTTGTTCCTCTAAATTTGCTCTTACTGATGGTGTTTCTGCTGCAAAAGGCAATAAATCCACCATATATTGTGGTAAAGGATTTGGTATTTCATTTAATAATACTTCGTGAAATTCAGGACTACGTACCGAACGAGGATTAGCTAATAAGACTTCCATTAATAAAGCATCAGGTAACGTTCCTGTAAAAGCAGCATCTAATAAGATTTCTTCTGATAAATTTGGCGACTCTGCCAATAATTCATTACGCATTTGCCAAGCATCATTTGACCAATTAAATTGAACATTATTAGATAGATTTTGAGGGTCACCTCCATCTATCAAATTATCATATAAATAAAAGGTATTATTATAAGCCGCTTCATAAACTGTGTAATCATTAATTAAACCTGCTCTTCCTGCTACAATTGTTATTTCATCTAAATCTGATAATAAAGAAGGACATAAATTATCAGTTGTATTAAGTGAACCATATTGATTGTCAATGTCTATTTGAAAAACTTTCGAAACAGAATAATGTGTAGCTAAAGGTGTATTCCCCGGTTTATAAAAACGTATAATTGTTTCACAACCTGACCCTACATTATAATTATAGTCAGCAGGAGGAGAGTAAACGTCCATCGAACCACGTATTGCA
>CAWVWD010000582.1:0-3149 GCA_963933585.1 uncultured Saprospiraceae bacterium | reverse complement strand
GTATGAATTCACCGTGGGAGCGTAAAAGGGCATCACGTCCGCTACATTCGCAATCCAACCGCCCAAAAACCACCGGAAAATATCCGAGCCTTTGAACTTGCCAAAATCATGTTCACCGACAAACGCATTTTTGCCATTTTTAAACAAACTAATGTGAATATGACAACTCGAACCAGCTTGGTCTTCGTGATATTTCGCCATAAAAGTCACCGAAATCCCGAGCTTATCCGCTAATTCTTTCAAACATTGTTTATATACAATATGTCTATCCGCCATTTCCAAAACTTCTGCATATCGCACATTCAATTCGTGTTGTCCCAATCCCCATTCTCCTTTGGAAGTTTCGACAGGAACACCTGAATTTTTCAAATGTCGTCGAGCCGCAGCCGTGAAATGTTCCGTTCGAGAACCTTGCAAAATATGGTAATCCTCCAAATACCAACCCACTGGTTTTAGGTCATGGAAATGTTGTTCATGAGCTTGTTTGTATGAATTTTCAAAAACATAATACTCTAATTCTGAAGCGGCAAAACATTGAAAATCAAACGTTTTTAGTGTTTCTATTTGCTTTCGCAAAATGGAACGAGGCGCAATATCAATCAAATTATGCGTTTCATTATGCCTCAAATCACAGAAAACCAAAGCCGTTTTATCCAGCCAATCGGCCATTCGCAACGTCTCTAAATCTGGTACTAAATGAAAATCACCATAACCCAATTCCCAATTGGCAAACGAATAACCAGGAATCGGTTCCATTTCCATATCGGTTGTCAATAAATAATCGCAGCCATGCGTTCCATCCTTAAAAGCCGATTCCAAGAAGAAATCCGCATCAAATCGCTTTCCAACTAAGCGACCATAATGGTCTGTAAATCCAACAATTATCGTTTCTATTGCTTCGATTTTGACTTTACCTTGTAATTCTTGTAATGTTAGTTTTCCTTTCATTTGTTTGTAGGTGTAAATGTAATTTTGATTTAAAGGTGTAAAGCATTAGTAGGTGGTACAAACGGTGTCGGTTCTCTGAACCTCAAAATTGGGAATAATATCATTTATCTATAAACGGATTCGGTTCTCTGAACCTTTTAGCCGTCAAAATAGGTTCGGAGAACCGAATCCGTTTGTAGAATAGTTAAAATGAGGTTGTTTTTCGAGGTTCAGAGAACCGACACCGTTTTCCCAAAATCGTACCGCTCACTATTTGATGTAAAGATATGATTAAACAACAAATCTAAAGAACTAACCATTCCGTCATGCTGCCCCGAGTACTCGTGGGTCAGTATCTCCTAAGGGTAACTACTCAATACTTAGAAAATTATCGATTAAAAAAATATGGAATTTTCGGAATATTGAGCTTTTACATTAAACCGATTACGACATTCGCCGCAATGACGGAAAACTTAGTATTTTATATTATTTGATGAAGATTTTTGATTTGTCTTTTAAAACGAAATATTACCTTCGTAAATTCAAATAATGAAACCAATAAATCAACTAAAAATGACCTACCAAGATTTATTAATCACGACAACAGAAGCCGAGAATTATGCTCAAAAATACTTTGGAATAACTGCAAAAGCGAAAGCTTTGCCAGGATTTGAAGATTTCAATTTTCGATTAAAAGTCGATAATGGAGAAATGTATATTTTAAAAATTTCTCGTGCAGATGTAGATATTGAAGTATTAGATTTTCAAACGCAGACTTTGAATCATTTGGCAACGAGAAAATTAAGCGTTGAATTACCGAAACCTGTTCGAAATTTGAATGGTGAAACATACTTTTCATTTCAAGATGAAAATGGTTCAACTCGTTGGATGAAAATGAATACTTGGGTGAATGGGCGAATGGCTTTTGAAGCGAAATATCATCCTGCGGAAATGTTGGAAAGTTGGGGACGAGTTTGTGGAGAATTGTATGAAAATTTGAAAGGTTTTGAACATAAAGCGGCATATAAAGGTCATGATTGGGATTTGAGTATCTCGCTGAATAATCGAGTGTTACGACAATATATTGAAGATGAGAAGCACTTGAAAATCGCTGATTATTTTTGGAATTTATTTGAGAAAGAAGCTTTACCAATTTATCCAAGCTTACCAAAAGGTATCATTCATTCTGATGTAAATGATTATAATTTATTGGTAAACAATGATTTAGATAACGTTCAAATCACAGGCGTTATCGATTATGGCGATGCACTTTTCACGCATCGAATTAACGAATTGGCGATTGCTTGTGCTTACGCAACAATGTTTAAAGCTAATCCTTTGGAAGCTGCTGCGAACTTGGTAAAAGGTTATCATAAAGTTACGCCATTATTGGCAGAGGAGTTACAAATTTTGTTGCCATTAATCACAGGACGGTTATTAACGAGTGCAATTTATGCAGCGAAAAATCATGTTTTTGAACCGGATAATGAGTATCTTTTTATTAGTGAAAAACCAGCTTGGGACGCATTGGAGTTATGGTACAAAATCCCTCCAAAGTTAGTGTATTATACTTTCCGAAATGCTTGTGGTTTAGAACCTTGTCTGAAGCGAGTATTTTTTGATGATTTTATTTCCTCCGATAAAAATTCCTTCGCTAATGTTATTCAGGTTAATGACAAAAAAATTATTTCATTAGATTTGAGCGTAAGTAGTTTGGATTTAGGAAATAATATAAATTTTGAAAATCCTCGGAATTTTCAAAAGAGAATTGATGATATTTTATGGGAAAATGAAGCGGAAATTGGAATCGGTGGTTATGGCGAAATTCGACCATTTTACAATACGGATGCCTACATTTTACCCTCAAATAATGGCCGACAATGGCGAACTGTTCATTTAGGTTTGGATATTTGGACGAAAGTCAGGACACCTGTATTTGCTGCATTTGATGGAAAAGTTTATAGTATAAAAGATAACAAAGGCGATGACAATTATGGGCCAACAATAATTTTGGAACATGAAGTAAATGCTGATTTAACTTTCTACACGCTTTACGGACATTTATCACCAATTGCTGATGATTTGAAAGTTGGTCAAGCGATTAAAAAAGGCGAAGAAATTGCGACTATCGGTACGTTTCCACAAAACGGAAATTGGGCAGAACATTTACATTTTCAAGTGATTTTGGACATGTTGGGACAGAACGGTGATTTCTTTGGAGT